>CANIRI010000015.1 GCA_947469815.1 Comamonadaceae bacterium
CACCCGTATCACCACCTCTTTGTAGCCGCCGAGTTCGCTCACCGATTCGCTCATGACCTCGACCTTCCAGCCCAGGCTGTCGCAATAGCGGGTGTACATGCGCAGCAAATCGCCCGCGAACAGAGCCGATTCGTCACCGCCGGTTCCAGCGCGGATTTCGACAAAGGCGTTGCGCGCATCGTCGGGGTCTTTGGGCAGCAGCATGCGCTGGAGTTCAGCCTCCAACTCCGCCATCTCGGCGTTGGCGCTGTCGATCTCTTCCTGCGCCATGGCCTGCATTTCCACGTCGTCAGCGGCTTCGGTTTGCATCGTATGCGCCGCATCCAGATCCGACTCGCGCTGGCCGTAGCGCAGCCAGCGGCTGGCGACTGCGGCGACTTCGGTGTGCTCGCGCGAGAGCGCCAAAAACTGCGGCATGTCGCGCATGATGTCTTCGCGCGAGAGCAAAAATTCCAGCTCGCCTTGGCGGTCGGCGTACTTGGCGAGTTGTTGGCGCAAAAAAGGTTTCATAAAGGGACCAGAAAAACAGCAGCTACGGGAGGTGCGCCTGCAGGCGGCGCGCGGCAGGATCGCGCAGGGTAGCTACTGCTCAGGGTCGGCTTCGTTAGCGTGGTACGCAACCTGCGGCGCCGAACCCTTGTTGCGCAAAAACAGGCGCTCAATCGCGGCGCTGGTATCGGCGCGCTCTTGCGCATCACCGGCCTGCAACTGCTGGTAGGCACCGTGCAGCATTTTTTGGGTCAGGCCTTTGGATAGGGCTTCGAGCACGCTGCCGACGTCCTCTCCACGTGCCAGCATTTTTTTGGCCCGCGCGATTTCGGCGCCGCGCCAGGCTTCGGTCTGTTGGTTGAGTTGCTGGATCAGCGGCACATGCTCGCGCTGGTCGACCCAGCGCATAAAGCTTTGCACGCCCGCGTCCACAATGGCTTCAGCCTGCGCCACCGCAGACTGGCGGCTGGCCTGGGCGGTTTGCACCACGCCGGCCAGATCGTCCACGGTGTACAGGTAGACATCGCGCAGGGCTTTGACTTCCATCTCAATATCGCGCGGCACGGCCAGATCGACCATGAACATGGGCCGGTTACGGCGCTTTTTCAGGGCCCGCTCGACCGCACCGAGGCCGATGATGGGCAGGGTGCTGGCGGTGCAGCTGATCACGGCGTCAAATTCATGCAGCCGCTGCGGCAGATCTGCCAGCGGCATCACGCCAGCCCCAAAGCGCTTTGCCAGCGCCTCGCCGCGCTCCATGCTGCGGTTGGCGACTGCCATGCCTTTGGGGTTTTTCGCCGCGAAGTGCGTGGCACACAGGTCAATCATTTCTCCGGCACCCACGAACAGCACGCGGATTTGGCCCAGGTCTTCAAACAACTGCCCAGCCAGTCGCACGGCGGCAGCGGCCATGCTGATCGAGTGGGCGCCGATATCGGTGGTGCTGCGCACCTCTTTGGCCACGGTGAAGGAGCGCTGGAACAACTGCGACAAGGTGCTACCTAGAGCGCCCGCCTCATCGGCAATGCGTACCGCATCTTTGAGCTGCCCCAGGATTTGCGGCTCGCCCAGCACCATGGAGTCCAGACCGCTGGCCACCCGGAACGCGTGGCGCGCGGCCAGGGTATCGCTCAGGCTGTAGGTGTGGCTGCGCAGGGCATGGGTGGGGACGCCGCCGGATAGCGCCAACCAGTCAAGGGTGCGTTCGATCTCAGGGTGGTTACCGGCGCAATAAATCTCGGTTCGGTTACAGGTGGAGACGATAGCGGCCTCCGGAACTTGCACCAGACTTTGGCGCAGGGTATTCAGGTGCGGGACGATTTGGTCCAGACCAAAGGCGAAGCGGCCACGCAGGTCCAGCGGCGCGGTGGTGTGGTTGATGCCAAGGGCCCAGACGGTCATAGAGACGCGGATTATAAAATTGTTGGCCCTTGCGGCATTCCCAACCTGCCGCCATGAACATCCTCTCGCTCTTCAACCATCTGCTCAATTTTGTGGCACCGGCCGTGTTTGTGGGGTTTTTCCTGGCTGCGCTAGCGCCCTGGGTGCTGCGCAAGTCGCCGCGCCGGGGCACTTGGATGGTCCGCGCGCTCAGCAATACCGCCTGCGGTCTGTGCGCCTTGTTGGGCGGACTCTGGTTTTTCGGCAATGACGGCAAGATGGCCAGCTACCTGGGGCTGGTCCTGGCCAGCGCGGCCAGCCAGTTCTACTGGATGCAGGCATGGCGCAAATGAGCGAGACCGATAGCGCCGGTCTGCGCATCGTCCGCGCTGGCCCCGAGCACCTGGCTGCCTTGACTGATTTGATCTTTGAACATGGCGCCAACATCTGGAACTACTTGCCCGAAGACGCTATCCGTGAGCATCTGGACCACGTCGTGCAGGGCGACGGCCACGGTGTACTGGCCCTGCAGGATGGGCAACTGCTGGGCGCGGTCACATGGGGTCTGAGCACGGACTTCGACGCCTACCTGCCCGCACACAGCCGGGGCACGCCACAAGGCTACGTGAGCGAAGCGGTGGTGCGGCGCGAGCGCACTGGCCAAGGCCTGGGCACGCGCCTGCTGCGCGAGGCATTGACAGTGCTCTCCAGCATGGGCGTTGAGGTGGTTTTTGTCGACCGCCACGAAGAAAATGCAGCCTCGGCCGGCATGATGCGCAAGGCGGGATTCACGGAAGTGGAGACCTACGCCGACCCCCGCAGACGCCCGCACGGCTCGGGCCGCACCACGGTCTGCCGCTTCAGCTTTGCGGATGGAACTGGTCTACCCGGTCGGTGATCACGCCGTCGGTACCTAAGGCGATCAAGCGCTGGACCTCGTCGGCCTCGTTCACGGTGTAGCTGAGCAAGCGAAACCCTGCCGCTTTGGCCAGCGCCACAGACTCGGCGTCCCAGAGTTCATGGTTGCAGACGATGGCCTGGCATTGCAGCCGCTTGGCATGGGTCAGCCACTGCGCCCATGGTTGGTCTTCCAGCGCGTGGATCAGTAGGCCCCGTGGCAGATCGGGCTCTGCGGCCAAAGCGCCTTCGAGCGCAGCAATTTCAAACGAGGTCAGCAAGGGCGGCACCGATGCGTTGCGCCACAAGCGCGCCGCCAGCCGCGCCACGACTTCGCCGGTGTGGCGTTCGGTGCCCATGGTGGGTTTGATCTCGATATTCAAAAAATAGCCATGGGCGATACAAAAATGGGCAATCGCTTCCAACGTGGGCAGGGGCTCGCCTGCATAAGCCGGGCTGTGCCAGCTGCCGGCGTCCAGGCTGACCAGGTGCTGCCAGGGGTGGCGTCCGGCCACCGGCTCCGCCACGCTGGCGGGCGTCGCCGTGGTGGTGCGATCCAGGGTGTCGTCATGCAATAAAAAGGCAATGCCGTCGGTGCTGAGTTTGGCGTCGCACTCGAACATGCGGTAGCCGTGCGCGGCACCCAGGCGAAAGGCGGCCAAGGTGTTCTCGGGTGCCAGCGTGCCCGCGCCGCGGTGGGCAATCCAAAAGGGGTAGGGCCAATCGTGCATGGAGGTCTCTCAAGGCTGCAGTGCGCCGCATTGTGCCCCTGCGTTAACATGGGTCGCTCCTCGCGAACACGTCGAATGCTTGCGACCGGGCGACAACGCAGTCACCGATGAACGCCCCCACGCAGCTCTCCCACCTCAATCCCGCCTTTGACCGCCCCGCTGATTCCGACAGCGCCAGCGCACGCATTCGCGAAATTCCCTACAACTACACCTCGTTTTCCGACCGGGAAGTGGTGATACGCCTGCTGGGCGCGCCGGCATGGGAGACGATCAACAGCTTGCGCGGTGAGCGGCGCACTGGACGCTCGGCGCGCATGTTGTATGAGGTGCTGGGCGATATCTGGGTGGTGCAGCGCAACCCTTATTTGCAGGATGATTTACTGGACAACCCCAAGCGGCGCGCGCAGTTGGTGCAGGCTTTGCACCACCGCCTGGGTGAGATCGAAAAGCGCCGCACGCCCGATACCGACCCCGAGCGCGACGCGGCTGTGGGCGCTTTGTTGGAAGCCTCGCGAAACGCAGTGCAGGCCTTCGGCGCATCCTTTGCCGAGATGGCCGCGCTGCGGCGCAAGGTGTTGCGGGTCTTAGGGCGGCGCACAGCGCGCGACAACATCCAGTTCGACGGCCTGAGCCGGGTCGCGCATGTCACAGACGCCACGGACTGGCGGGTGGAATATCCCTTTGTCGTCTTGACGCCTGATAGCGAGATGGAGATGGCCGGTCTGGTCAAGGCCTGTATCGACCTGGGTCTGAGCATCGTCCCGCGCGGTGGTGGCACCGGCTACACCGGCGGGGCCGTGCCGCTGACCTGGAAGAGTGCAGTCATCAATACGGAAAAGCTCGATGCGCTAAGCGCGGTCGAGCTGCGCCGCTTGCCGGGGCTGGACATCGATGTGGCCACGGTCTGGAGCGAGGCCGGTGTGGTAACCCAGCGTGTAGCCGATGCGGCCGAACTGGCAGCTTATGTTTTCGCCGTGGATCCGACATCGGCAGAGGCCTCGTGCATTGGCGGCAATATCGCCATGAACGCGGGCGGTAAAAAAGCCGTGCTCTGGGGCACGGCGCTGGACAACCTGGCGAGTTGGCGCATGGTCACGCCTCAGGCCCAGTGGCTGGAGGTGACGCGTATAGGGCACAACCTGGGCAAGATCCACGATGCAGAGATGGTGCATTTCCGGCTGGACTACTTTGAGGCCGACGGCATAACACCGGTGCGCAGCGAAGACCTGCATATCCCGGGCGCCAGCTTTCGCAAGGCCGGTCTGGGCAAGGATGTAACGGATAAGTTTTTGAGTGGTTTGCCCGGCATCCAGAAAGAGGGTTGCGACGGATTGATTACCAGTGCGCGCTGGGTGGTGCACCGCATGCCGCAGCACACGCGTACCGTGTGCCTGGAATTTTTCGGCAACGCCCGCGACGCGGTGCCCAGCATTGTGGAGATCAAGGACTACATGTTTGCGCAGGCGCAGCACAGTGGCGTGCTGCTGGCGGGACTGGAGCACATGGACGACCGGTATCTCAAAGCCGTGGGCTATGCCACCAAGAGCCGGCGCGGCGCGCAGAGTGGTAACGGTTTGCCCAAGATGGTTTTGATTGGCGATATCGCCGGTGACGATGCCGACGCGGTGGCGCGCGCGACGTCCGAGGTGGTGCGGATTGCCAACGCGCGCGGCGGCGAAGGCTTTGTGGCGATCAGCGCCGAGGCCCGCAAAAACTTCTGGCTGGACCGCAAACGCACCGCTGCCATCAGCCGCCACACCAACGCCTTCAAAATCAATGAAGACGTGGTGATTCCGCTGCCGCGCATGGGTGAATACACCGACGGCATTGAGCGCATCAATATCGAATTGTCCTTGCGCAACAAGCTGGCCTTGTGCGATGCCTTACAGGCTTTTTTTGACGCGGGTCATTTGCCGCTGGGTAAGGGTGATGACGCGGCGGAGATGTCGGTATCCGATCTGCTGGATGAGCGCGTTGCCCAGGCCCAGGCGCTGCTCGTCGGAGTGCGCCTGCAATGGCAGGCTTGGTTGGATGACGTGGAAAACCTCTTTCCCCGGTTGCAGGACCACAGCCTGCGCGCCAGCTGGAAGAACCAGTTGCTGACACCCTTGCAGGCCATCTTCACCGGCGGGGCGTTTGCGCCCATCGTGGCGCAATGCCGCGTGATCCACCAGCGCGTGCTCAAGGGCCGGGTCTGGGCGGCCTTGCACATGCACGCGGGCGACGGCAATGTGCATACCAATATCCCGGTGAACAGCGACGACTACGCCATGCTGCAAACCGCGCACCAGGCGGTGGCGCGCATCATGGCGCTGGCGCGTTCATTGGACGGCGTCATCTCCGGTGAGCACGGAATCGGCATCACCAAGCTGGAGTTTTTGAGCGACTCCGAACTGCAGCCTTTTGCCGATTACAAAGCCCGCATCGACCCGGATGGCCATTTCAACAAAGGCAAGCTCTTGCGGCCTGTCGGCACAGAGGGCCATTCGCATAACGCGTATACGCCGTCTTTCGGTTTGATGGGCCACGAGTCTTTGATCATGCAGCAAAGCGATATTGGCGCGATATCCGATTCGATCAAGGACTGCCTGCGCTGCGGCAAGTGCAAGCCGGTGTGTGCCACCCACGTGCCGCGCGCCAATTTGCTCTACAGCCCGCGTAACAAGATCCTAGCCACCTCGCTGCTGATCGAGGCTTTTTTGTACGAAGAGCAAACCCGCCGTGGCATCAGCCTGCGGCATTGGGAAGAGTTTGAAGACGTGGCCGACCATTGCACCGTGTGCCACAAATGCGCCAGCCCCTGTCCGGTGGACATCGACTTCGGCGACGTGACTATGCACATGCGTAACTTGTTACGCAAGATGGGGAAAAAGTCTTTCCGACCCGGCAACGCGGTGGCCCTGTTTTTTTTGAACGCCACCAACCCGCAAACCATTCAATTCATGCGCAGCGCCATGGTCGATGTGGGCTTCAAGGCGCAGCGCGTGGCCAACGATCTGTTCCGCGTTCTGGCACGCAAACAAACGGGCAAGCCACCAGCGACGGTGGGCAAAGCGCCGCTCAAAGAGCAAGTGATCCATTTCATCAACAAAAAGATGCCGGGAGGTTTGCCCAAGAAAACCGCCCGCGCCCTGCTGGATGTGGAGGACGCCGACTACGTGCCCATCATCCGCAACCCGCAGACCACCAGCAGCGACAGCGAAGCGGTGTTTTACTTTCCCGGCTGCGGCTCCGAGCGCCTGTTCAGCCAGGTCGGTCTGGCAACGCAGGCCATGCTCTGGCACGCCGGTGTGCAAACCGTCTTGCCGCCGGGCTACTTGTGCTGCGGTTACCCGCAACGCGCCAGCGGCTTGCAAGATAAGGCGGACAAAATCATCACCGACAACCGGGTGCTGTTCCACCGCGTGGCCAACACGCTCAATTACCTGGACATCAAAACCGTGGTGGTGAGCTGCGGCACCTGCTATGACCAGTTGCAGGGCTACGAGTTCGACAAAATTTTCCCCGGTTGCCGCATCGTGGACATCCATGAATATTTGCTGGAAAAGGGCATCACCCTGAACGCAGCGCAGCAGGGCGCCTATTTGTTCCACGACCCCTGCCACAGCCCCATGAAGTTGCAGGAGCCGATCAAAACTGTCAAAGCCCTGATCGGACAGGCCGTGGTGCAAAGCGCACGGTGCTGTGGTGAATCGGGCACGCTGGGCGTGACCCGGCCGGATATCGCGACCCAGGTGCGCTTTCGCAAAGAAGAGGAATTGCGCAAGGGCGAGGCGGCTTTGCAGGCCTTGGCGCCCCAGGCGGCCGCCGCACCCACCAAAATTTTGACCAGCTGCCCGAGCTGCCTGCAAGGCCTGAGCCGCTACGGCAACGATCTGGAAAACGGCTTGCTAGAGGCGGACTACATCGTGGTGGAAATGGCCCAGCACATCCTGGGGGCGAACTGGTTGCCGGACTATGTGGCGCGGGCCAATGCCGGTGGCATTGAGCGGGTGCTGGTCTAGTTGGCTTACATTCGCAGCCTTTAACCGAGATAGCCATGGCCGGACTGAGCAAAAACTCCCCCACACCGCAAGCGCTGACCGTGCATGCCCAGTCGCGCGTGCTGGAGGTCAGTTTTTCGGACGGCGCGTCCTTTCGAATTCCTTTTGAGCTGATGCGGGTGTATTCGCCCTCCGCCGAGGTGCAAGGCCATGGTGAGGGGCAGGAGGTTTTGCAGACCGGCAAGCGGACGGTCACCTTGCAAAGTCTGGAGCCGATCGGCAATTACGCGGTGCAGCCGACTTTTTCGGACGGCCACAACACCGGCATTTTTTCCTGGGACTATCTTTACCACCTCGGCGCGCAAGAGGCCGCCTTGTGGGCGCAGTATGAATCCCGATTGCAAGCCGCCGGACGCGAGCGCGACGGCCCCATGCCCGCAGCTGCAGCTTCCGGCTGCGCCAGCCACTGACGCGACCCGCAGTCCTCGATTTCTATGAACAAAACCCATTTCGGATTCCAATCGGTTGATGAGGCCGAGAAGGCGCAGCGCGTGCGCGGCGTGTTCGACTCGGTCGCACCCAAATACGATCTGATGAACGACGTCATGTCCGGCGGTCTGCACCGCGCCTGGAAGGCCTACACCCTGATGGTGGCTAATCTGAAGCCCGGTCAGCGTGCCTTGGACATCGCCGGGGGGACGGGCGATCTGGCGCTGGCCTTTGCCGGCAAGGTGGGTGCGGGCGGGCAGGTGGTGCATACCGACATCAACTACGCCATGCTCAGCACCGGGCGCAACCGCCTGCTCGACGCCGGTGTGTTGCTGCCCACGGTGGTCTGTGACGCCGAGGCCTTGCCCTTTGCAGACGGGCACTTTGATCTGGTGAGCGTGGCTTTTGGTCTGCGCAATATGACGCACAAGGAGCGTGCGCTGGAAGAGATGTGTCGCGTGCTCAAGCCCGGCGGCAAACTATTGGTGTTGGAGTTTTCCGCGGTGGCCAAGCCGCTGCGGGCGGCGTATGACTGGTATTCGTTCAACGTCTTGCCGCGTCTTGGCCAGTGGCTGGCCGGTGATTCCGAGAGTTACCGCTACCTGGCCGAGTCGATCCGCATGCACCCGGACCAGGCCACGCTAAAGACCATGCTGCACAAAGGCGGTTTTGGCCATGTGGATTACCACAACCTCACGGCGGGTATTGCCGCATTACATGTTGGAATCAAGTGTTGATCGGTATATTGTCCGGCTTGAGAACATTATTTTCGGAGTATTCAAAGTGAAGTTTTTCGCAAGTTTTATGGCCCTGGTATTTTTGTTGATCAGTCTGAACGCGGAAGCCGGGCGTCTTGCCGGTGGTCGCAAAATGGGCCGGCAATCGAGCAATGTCGGACAGCAAAGTCCCGCCCCCGCCGCACCTGCGCAACAAGCCGCGCAACGCCCCGCGCAGCCGGCGCCCATGGCGCAGCCCGCTCCGCGCCGCCCCTGGGGTGCGATGCTGGGTGGTCTGGCCGCTGGTCTGGGCTTGGCCTGGTTGGCGCACTCTTTGGGTTTTGGCGAGGCCTTTGGCAATATCTTGATGGTGGCTCTGTTCGCCATGCTGGCCATCGGTGTGATTGGTTGGCTGATGCGTCGCCGCATGCAACAACCTGCGCAGCAACCGTTCGCTGTGGCGGGTGGCAATTACAGCCCCAGCTACCGGCCCGAGAACGTGGGCAATGACGCATCCGCGCGCCCTTATGAGCGCAGCAACTTCCAGCCCGAGGCGGGTGTGCAGGGCAGCATGATCGGCTCGGCCTTGGGAGGTTCGCAAGCCTGGGGCGTGCCAGCCGGTTTTGATACCGAGGGCTTTCTCCAGGCCTGCAAACGCAATTTCGTCAGCCTTCAAGCGGCCTGGGACCACTCAGATCTGAGCGCGCTGCGGGCCTTCATGACCGACGAGATGCTCAGCGAGATCAAAACCCAGCTTGCTGATCGCGACACCCATACCGGAACGCCGGTCAACGTGACCGAGGTCGTGATGCTCGATGCCCGTCTGCTGGGTATTGAAGAAGGCACGGAGGACTACCTTGCCAGTGTCGAATTCTCCGGAATGATCCGTGAGAACCCCTCGACCGGTCCGGCCCCATTCCGGGAGGTTTGGAACATGAGCAAACCGAAAGATGGCAGCGCGGGTTGGCTGGTTGCGGGCGTGCAGGCCCTGCAGTAAGCGTCTTGCCATAACCTGATGGCGGTCCCTTGTCCGTGGGCTGCGGAATAATGCAGCCATGGACACCACCACACCCTTTAGCGCTTCGTTGAATGATTTCCAGCAGATTTTGAGCGGCAAGCGCGCCGCGCCGGTACCGCCCTGGGCGGTGCAGGAGTTGCAGCAACGCCTGGTTCTGCTGCTCAACCATGTGCTGCAGCAGGAGCCCGCAGCCATGCTGCGGCTCAAACAACACAAAGGCCAGCGCATTTTGGCGCGCTGGCAGGCTTATTCCCTGTTTTTGTCGATCACCCCCGCCGGTCTGCTGGACTTGGCGGACGCGGCGGCCCAGCCTGATTTATCCATTCTGCTGGCCGATGAAGCGCCACTGGATATCGCGCGCCGCTTGATGCAGGGCGAAAAACCCACGGTACACATTGAGGGTGATGTGCAACTGGCCGCAGAGGTCAACTGGCTTGCAGACCACGTGCGCTGGGACTTGGAAGAGGACCTGGCGCGGCTTTTGGGTGATGTTCCCGCGCATTTGCTGTCCCAGGGGGCCGTGGCCGCGCTCGCGGTGCTGCGCAGTTTTGCGGCGCGCGGCTTGGGTGCTTTCGGAAGCAAGCGATGACGCGCCTTTTTCGGGGCGTATTCATCGTCTGGGTGTTTTTGCGCTTCGGGCTCGATGTACTGCTTCTGGGTAGTTTCGACCAGCCCTGGTTGAAGTGGTTTTCCCGTCGTTTTGCCTGGGGCCGTAACCTCAGCGCGCCGCGCGGGCAGCGCATTCGCCAGGCTTTGGAGAGCTTGGGTCCGATTTTCATCAAGCTGGGGCAGGTTCTCTCCACCCGGCGCGACCTGCTGCCGCTGGACATTGCCGATGAACTGGCCAAGCTGCAAGATGCGGTGCCGCCTTTTGATGCCGACCTGGCTGCTGCGGCCATTGAGAAAGCTTTGGGTCGCCCGATCAGCGCGGTGTTCACCAGTTTTGATCGGGAACCCGTAGCCAGCGCGTCGGTGGCGCAGGTGCATTTCGCGGTACTGATCGACCGCGACGGGCGCGAACGGGAGGTCGCGGTCAAGGTGCTGCGCCCGAATATGTTGGCGGTGATCGACAAAGACCTGGCACTCATGCGCATGATGGCCGGCTGGCTGGAGTGGCTGTCGGCCGATGGGCGGCGACTCAAACCCCGGCAGGTGGTTGCCGAGTTTGATAAGTACCTGCACGACGAGCTCGACCTGGTGCGCGAGGCGTCCAGCGCGACCCAGCTGCGCCGCAATATGCGGGATCTGGGCTTGGTGCTGATTCCGGAGATGCTGTGGGACTACTGCACCACCAATGTATTGGTGATGGAGCGTATGCATGGCGTTCCGATCAGCCAGGTGGAGCGCCTGCGCAGCGCGGGGGTCGATATACCGCGCTTGGCGCGTGACGGGGTTACGATTTTCTTCACCCAGGTGTTTCGCGACGGATTTTTCCACGCCGATATGCACCCGGGCAATATCCAGGTCAGCCTCGACCCGAATAGCTTCGGGCGCTACATCTCGCTGGACTTCGGCATCGTCGGTTCGCTCACCGAGGTGGACAAGGAGTATCTGGCGCAAAATTTTGTGGCATTTTTCCGCCGCGACTACAAGCGCGTGGCCGAGTTGCATGTCGAGTCCGGTTGGGTTCCGGCGGACACCCGCATCGACGAGTTGGAGGCTGCGGTTCGCGCGGTTTGCGAGCCCTACTTTGACCGGCCGCTCAAAGAAATTTCGCTCGGTATGGTGTTGATGCGTTTGTTTCAGACCTCGCGCCGCTTCCATGTGGAAATCCAACCGCAGCTGGTTCTCTTGCAAAAAACGCTGCTCAATATCGAGGGTCTGGGCCGGCAGCTCGATCCGGACCTCGACTTGTGGGCCACCGCCAAGCCTTTCTTAGAGCAGTGGATGAAGGACCAGATCGGTCCCAAGCGGCTCTGGAACGAGCTCAAAGCCCAGTCGCCGCGCTATGCCAAACTGCTGCCCGAGTTGCCCGGCCTTTTACACACCTACCTGCAACGCGGCGCGCGCGCGGAGCCCGACCCCCAATCGCAGCAGCTGTTTCACCATCTGCTGACCGAACAACGGCGGACCAACCGCTTGTTGCAGGCGCTTGTCTACATGGCCGTGGGCTTTGTGATCGGCACCTTCGGCGTGGCGGTGATGGTCTGGTTGCGCTTTCTTTAGGGCGCTTGCTGCGGGGTGTGCGACCTATAATCGCGGGCTTCGCCCAGTCCGGCACCCCCCTTGAGAGATTTCCCCGCTATGCCCATATACGCCTACCGCTGCGAGTCCTGTGGATTTGCCAAAGACGTGTTGCAGAAAATTTCCGATCCTGTGCTGACCGATTGCCCCACGTGTGGCGAGGCGAAGTTTCAAAAGCAGGTCACTGCAGCAGGTTTTCAGCTCAAAGGCTCCGGCTGGTATGTGACGGATTTCCGCGATGGCAAGGGTGGCAAGCCAGCGGGCGGCGGTGAATCAACATCTGACGGTGATGCGAAGCCCGCAGCAGCCTCTGACGGAGCAGCGCCCACCAGCCCAGCCCAGCCCACTGCCGCGCCTGCCAGTGCCGCTGCTCCTGCCACTGCTACTGCTACTGCTACTGCTACTGCTACTGCCCCCAGCGCCGCGCCAGCGGCCGCAGCACCGTCTTCCAGCGCCGCCTGAAGCGGCGCGCCCGATACCTTTACGCCCTGACAAACCATGCCCATTAAGAAATATTTCTTCACTGGCCTGATGGTCTGGCTACCGCTGGCCATTACCCTGTGGGTGCTGAACTGGCTGCTGCAGACCCTGGATGGTGTGTCGCATTCCCTGCTGGCAGGCCTGTCTGCTTTGACCTCGGATGCCACGGGCACCGCCATCGCGCGCGCCTTGGCGATTCCCGGCGTCGGGATTGCGGTGGTGCTGCTCTTTGTCATCGTCACCGGTGCGTTGGTGTCCAACGTAGCCGGGCGCTGGTGGCTCAAACAATGGGACCGCTTGATCACGCGCATCCCGGTTTTCCGTGCGGTGTACAACAGCGTGAAGAAGGTTTCCGACACGCTGTTTTCCAGCAACGGCAACGCCTTCCGTACCGCCTTGCTGGTGCAGTTCCCGGCGCCGGGCCGCTGGACCATCGCCTTCCAAACGGGTGAGCCCACCGGCGAGGTGGCGCGCCGCCTGGGCGAGGGATTTATCAGCGTGTATGTACCCACTACGCCCAATCCCACCGGCGGTTATTTTTTGGTCTTGCCGCGATCCGAAGTGATCGAATTGGAGATGAGCGTGGATGAAGCCCTGACCTACGTTTTGTCCATGGGCGCGGTCGCACCCACCGACCACGCCGCCCCGTGATGTCTTGTGAATCTGCGCTGCTCTGACGGCGCGAAGAAAGAAGCTATGTCCATGCGTTCCCACTATTGCGGTCTGGTGACCGAAGCCCTTTTGGGTCAAACCGTTTCCCTGTGCGGCTGGGTCAACCGGCGGCGTGACCATGGGGGCGTGATTTTTGTCGACCTGCGCGATCGCGAAGGCTATGTGCAGATCGTGTGCGACCCGGACCGCCCCGAGATGTTTGCGGTGGCCGAGGATTTGCGCAATGAGTTTTGTATCCAGGTCACCGGCTTGGTGCGCGCGCGTCCCCAAGGCACGCAAAACGACAACCTCAAAAGCGGAAAAATCGAGGTGCTGTGCCACGGGCTGGTGGTGCTCAACCCATCGGTTACGCCACCCTTCCAACTGGACGAGGAAAACCTCTCCGAGACCACGCGTTTGACGCACCGCGTGCTGGACCTGCGCCGCCCCTATATGCAGAACAACCTGATCCTGCGCTACCGCGTGTCGATGGAGGTGCGCAAGTTTCTGGATGCCAACGGGTTTATCGATATTGAAACCCCCATGCTCACCAAGAGCACGCCAGAGGGCGCGCGCGATTACCTGGTGCCCAGCCGGGTGCATGACGGCCAGTTTTTTGCGCTGCCGCAAAGCCCGCAGCTCTTCAAGCAGTTGCTCATGGTGGCCGGTTTTGACCGCTACTACCAGCTCACCAAGTGCTTCCGCGACGAGGACCTGCGCGCAGACCGCCAGCCCGAGTTCACGCAGATTGATATTGAAACGTCCTTCATGACCGAGGAAGAAATCCGCGCCATCTTCCAGCACCTGATCATCACCGTGTTCCAAAACACGATTGGCGTGGACCTGGGCGAATTCCCCGTCATGTCGTATGCCGATGCCATGCACCAATACGGTTCTGATAAGCCGGACCTGCGCATCCCTATGCAGTTCACCGAACTCACCGATGTGATGGCGGATGTGGACTTCAAAGTTTTCTCGGGTGCCGCGAACATGAAGGGCGGCCGCGTGGTGGCCCTTCGCGTGCCAGGCGGCGCGCGCGAGAACGGCGGTTTGAGTCGGGGCGAGATCGACTCTTACACCGACTTCGTGAAAATTTACGGCGCTAAAGGCCTGGCCTATATCAAGGTCAACGAGCTGGCTAAGGGGCGCGATGGTTTGCAGTCGCCCATCGTCAAGAACATCCACGATGCCGCGCTGCAAGCGGTGTTGACCCGCAGCGGCGCGCAGGACGGCGATTTGATTTTCTTTGGTGCCGACAAGGCCAAGGTCGTCAACGACGCTATTGGCGCGCTGCGCCTGAAGATCGGTCTCAGTCCGTTTGGTAAGTCCAATGGTTTGTTCACCGCTGGCTGGCGTCCGCTGTGGGTGGTCGACTTCCCCATGTTCGAATACGACGACGAGGCACAGCGCTACACCGCCACGCACCATCCGTTTACCGCGCCGAAAGACGGCCACGAAGACTGGATGGTCACCGCGCCCGAGAAATGCATTTCCAAAGGCTATGACATGGTCTTAAACGGATGGGAGATGGGCGGCGGCTCGGTCCGTATCCACCGCGCCGATGTGCAGCAAAAAGTGTTCGACGCGCTGAAAATTTCGCCCGAAGAAGCCCAGCTCAAGTTCGGCTTTTTGCTCGACGCCCTGCAATATGGCGCGCCCCCGCACGGCGGCCTGGCCTTCGGTCTGGACCGCATCGTCACCTTGATGACCGGTGCTGAATCCATCCGCGACGTGATTGCCTTCCCCAAAACCCAGCGCGCGCAGTGCCTGCTGACCCAGGCCCCTAGCCCGGTGGATGAGAAGCAGTTGCGCGAGCTGCATATCCGCTTGCGCAACCTGGACGCCGTCAAGGCCTGAAGCGCCGGGTAGCCAGACCCGCAGCATGCAAATTTCTTTCTGGGCTTTGGGTTGGCGCAGCCTGTGGCGCGATGTGCGCGCAGGCGAATTGCGACTGGTGGTGCTGGCGGTGACGCTGGCCGTGGCCGCACTCACAGCAGTGGGCTTTTTGGCGGACCGCCTGCAATCCGGCCTGCAGCGCGATGCGCAGCAACTGCTCGGCGGCGATGCGGTGATTGCCAGCGACCGACCTTTAGATCCGGTTTACGCCGAGCAGGCAGCGGCGCTAGGTTTGCAAAGCGCCAGTACCGTGTCTTTCCCCACCATGGCGCGCGCCGACACAGCACAAGGCGGTACCAGCAAGCTGGTTGCACTGAAAGCGGTGGGGCCCGGTTACCCGCTGCGCGGCCGCTTGCGCACCGCCCCGGCCCTGGATGACGCCCTAGCCACGCCGGCGCGTGACGCGGTGCAAACTGGCATTCCGCAAGCGGGCACCGTGTGGGTCGAGGCGCAGTTGCTCGACGCGCTGGGTGTCGCACCCGGCCAGCCCTTGTTGTTGGGCAACAGCAGCCTGACGATTGCCGCCGTACTCACCCAGGAGCCGGATAAGGGCGCGGCCTTCATGAACTTTGCGCCACGCGTGATGCTCAACGCGGTGGACATGCCCGCCACCGGGCTGATCCAACCCGCCAGCCGCGTCAATTACCGCATGGCGGTGGCCGGTGCCCCGGCGCAGGCCAAGGCTTTCGAAGCCTGGGCCGACGCCTACATCAAGGGCGGTGTGGAGCGCAGTGTGCGCGGCGTGCGCCTCGAGTCTTTGCAGGGCGGGCGGCCCGAACTCAGCCAGACCTTGGACCGCGCAGGCAAGTTTTTGAGCCTGGTCGCGCTTTTGTCGGCCTTGCTCAGCGCGGTTGCCGTGGCCTTGGCAGCGCGGGCTTTTGCCGCTGCGCATTTGGACGATTGCGCCATGTTGCGCGTGCTGGGTTTGCCTCAGCGCACGATTGCCGCGAGTTACGTGGTCGAGTTCGCCTGGGTCGGTGTGTTTGCCAGTGCATTGGGCTTGCTGCTGGGCTATGTGTTGCACCATGTATTTTTGGTTTTGCTGGCCGGTCTGGTTGAGACGCGCTTGCCCGCGCCGGGTTGGGCGCCCGTGCTGCTGGGCGGCGGTATGGGCTTGACGCTGCTGTTTGCCTTTGGTCTGCCGCCCGTGTTGCAACTGGCGCAGGTTCCACCTTTGCGGGTGATCCGCCGCGACATGGGACAGTTGCGGCCCGCGTCGGTGGGCGTGCTGGCTGTGGGTGTGGCCGGTTTTGCCGCGCTCTTGATGGCGGTGAGCAGCGATGTGAAGCTGGGCTTGATTGCGGTCGGCGGCTTCGCTGCGGCGGTGCTGGTGTTTGCCGGTCTGGGCTGGCTGGCGATTCAGCTGCTGCGCCGCAGTGTGAACGAGGCGACCGCACCGCGCGCGCTGGTGTTGGCCACGCGGCAAATCGCGGCCCGTCCGGCCTATACTGTGGTCCAGATCAGCGCGCTGGCCGTGGGTCTGCTGGCGCTGGTGCTGCTGGTCTTGCTGCGCACAGACCTGATCAGCGGTTGGCGCAGTTCCACGCCGCCGGATGCGCCCAACCGCTTTGTCATCAACCTCATGCCTGAGCAAGCCCAACCCTTCCAGCAGGCGCTGCGCGATGCGGGCGTGGAGAAATTTGATTGGTACCCCATGATCCGCGGGCGGCTGGTGGCGGTGAACGGGCGCAGCGTGTCCGCCCAGGATTACGAGGACGAACGCGCCCGCAGGCTGGTGGAGCGCGAGTTCAACCTGTCGAACAGCGCGGTGCAGCCGCCCAACAACACCATCACCGGCGGGCGCTGGCAGGCCGAGGAGGCCGGGGCTATCAGCATCGAAGAGGGTTTGGCCAAGACCTTGCGTTTGAAGGTGGGTGATGTGCTGCGTTTCGAGGTGGCGGGCGTGCCAATCGACTCGACGATCACCTCGCTGCGCAAGGTGGATTGGGCCTCCATGCGCGCCAATTTTTTTGCGCTCTACCCGGTTTCCGCCATGCCGGACCTGCCGGTCACTTACCTGAGTGCCTTCAAAGCGCCGCCCGTGCGCGGCTTTGACAACGCGCTGGTGCGCCAGTTTCCCAACATCACCGCCACCGACGTGGGCAGCGCGATTGCCCAGTTGCAAAAGGTGCTGGACCAGGTGATTGCCGCTGTCGAGTTTTTGTTTGTGTTCACGCTGGCCGCTGGACTGGTCGTATTGTTTGCCGCCGTCAGCGCCACCCGCGAAGACCGCGCCCGTGAGTACGCCATCATGCGCGCGGTGGGGGCGGGCAGTGCGCTTTTGCGGCAGGTGCAGCGCATCGAGCTGGCGGGCGTGGGTTTGCTGGCGGGCTTTCTGGCATCGCTGGTGGCCAGTGCCGTGGGCTGGGCGCTGGCGCACTACGTATTTGATTTCGCCTGGGTGGTGTCTCTGTGGGTGCCGCTGGCTGGATCTCTGGCGGGCGCAGCCCTCGCATTAGCCGCCGGGTGGTGGGGCCTGCGCGAGGTCTTGAACCGACCGGTGATGCAGACCTTGCGTCAGGCTGCGACCTGAGCGCGGCGCGGTTTCATTTCCTATCTGGGAATTGTCTTAATCGGCAGCAGTGAAACCGTCAATTGGGATCGGTCTGCAGAGCTCAAATTCAACAAAACCCTGCGCAGCAAGCTCAAGTACTGGCGATCATCCGTTTTGCCAAAGTCCGCAGCAAACAGGGGTTTGGGTGATGTCATGATGATCAGCAACTCGTCGCCAAACGGCGCGGAGATGTTGTATCGCTGGGTGCCCGCGGGCAGCTTCACGGTCTGCCCGCGCGCATACTGCCGCCCAGATACCAATGGCACCTGATCGCCGTTTGCTTGCAAATAGCTCACGTACAAGTATCCGCCCGTGTTCTGAGGCGTAATCTCAAAAGCGAATTGATCGCCGTCCCGCAGCAAGCTCGCCTTGTTGTTGTTGGCCCCAGCAATCGTCGCCGAAAGAAGCTTGGGATCTTGCTTGACCGAAGCCAAAGTAAGGTACGCCTCGCATTGCGGCCACGGGGCGACGCTCAAGCTTTGTTGAACATCACGCACACCGGGTACTAAGCTGATGGATCGCAG
>CANIRI010000016.1 GCA_947469815.1 Comamonadaceae bacterium
CAGCCCACCGGCCGCAGCATGAGCGCCACGCATCCGCGACTGCAAGCGCTGATGGCCCGCGCCACGGCGCAGGCGGGCACCAGCCCCGGCGCGTTGGGCTTGGTCTATCCCTGCGACGCGCTGGCGCTCGATGCGGCGCAGCGCATGGCGCACAGCGGCATGGCGCGCCCGGTGCTGATCGGGCCGGCCGCGCTCATCGCCGCAGCGGCTGATGCAGCGCAAGTCGATGTGCGCGATTTCGAACTGATTGACAGCGGCAGCAGCCCATCGAATGCTGCTCTGCGCGCCTGCACCTTGGCGCGCAGCCGGGACCTGCGCGCGCTGATGAAGGGTTCGCTGCACACCGATGAACTGATGGCTGCGGTGGTCAACAAAGAACATGGATTGCGCGGCACCAGCCGCATCAGCCACGCTTTTGTGTTTGACCTGCCGCGCTACCACAAGCTCTTGGCGCTGGCCGATTGCGTGGTCAACATTGCGCCGGATCTGAAGACCAAAAAAGACATTCTGGGCAACGCTGTGGGCCTGCTGCATAAGCTGGGTATCGCGCAGCCCAAAGTCGGCATCGTCGCGGCGGTGGAAGTTGTCAACCCGTCCATTCCCGCCACACTCGATGCTAAAGCGCTGGTCGAGATGGCGCAAGCCGGGGCTTGGCCGGGCGCGATCGTGGAAGGCCCGTTTGGGTTTGACAACGCCTTCTCGGCGGAGGCGGCGCGCATCAAGAAAATCGACTCGCGGGTGGCGGGCGACGCAGATCTTTTGCTCATGCCGGACCTCAACGCTGGCAACATGCTCTACAAGAGTTTCAACTACGTGGGCGGCGGCGATTGCGCCGGTCTGGTGCTGGGCGCGCAAGCGCCTATCGTGCTGACTTCGCGTGCCGACTCGCTGCAATCGCGCATGGCCTCGGTGGCGCTGGCGGTGCTCGCTGCGGTACCGGCTTAAGGCTTAACAAAGAGACACGCACCATGTTCAAATTTTTGTCCTCCGAGCCCTTGCACCAGCCGCTGGACGCGCCCACGCCGGTGGACGAGACGACGATCAAATGCACCACCTGCTATATGTGTGCCTGCCGCTGCGGCATCCGCGTGCATTTGCGTGAGGGCGAGGACGGCCCCGAGGTTCGCTACATCGACGGCAACCCGAACCACCCGCTCAACCAGGGCGTGATTTGCGCCAAAGGTGCCTCGGGCATCATGAAGCAAAAATCACCTGCGCGGCTCACGCAGCCGCTCTTACGCAAAGCCGGCAGCGAACGCGGCGCTGCCGAGTTTGAAGCCATCAGCTGGGAGCGTGCTTACGACATTTTGACCACGCGCCTGGCGCACATCCGCGCCACCGATCCGAAGAAGTTTGCGCTCTTCACCGGGCGCGACCAGATGCAGGCTTTGACCGGCTTGTTCGCCCGCCAGTTCGGCACGCCCAACTACGCAGCACACGGCGGTTTTTGCTCGGTGAACATGGCTGCGGGCATGATTTACAGCATAGGCGGCAGCTTCTGGGAGTTTGGCGGCCCCGACCTGGAGCGCGCCAAGGTCTTTGTGATGATCGGCACCGCCGAAGACCACCACAGCAACCCGATGAAGATTGCGATCTCCAAATTCAAGCGCGATGGCGGGCGCTTTATCTCCATTAACCCGATTCGCACCGGCTATTCGGCGATTGCCGACGAATGGATTCCGATCAAGCCCGGCACCGACGGCGCGCTGTTGATGGCGCTCTTGCATGAACTGATCCGCACCGACACGCTGGACAATGCATTTCTCAAGCGCTTTACCAACGCGCCGCAACTGGTGGTGTTGGACGAGGGTGCTCGCGAAGGGCTGTTTGCCTTTGACCCCAACCCCGAAAAAGGCCCGCCGGGCGACGGCCGCAATCCGCACAACAAGCTGGTCTTCGACAAGGCCAGCAGGCAGGTGCTCAATGCCTACCCCGAAGGCATTGCCGATGGCTGCGACCCGGCCCTAGAAGGCCACTACACCCTGGCCGACGGCACGCGGGTAACCCCTGCCTTTCAGTTGCTGCGCGAGCGCGTAGCCACGTGTACGCCAGAGTGGGCTGCAGCCATTACCGGCATCGCCGCCGAGCGCATCGTGGCGCTCGCGCAAGAGATGGGCCACGCGGCCTTGAAGCAAGCGTTCGAGCTGCCTATTCCTTGGACCGATGCCTGGGGCAAGCTGCACCCGACCACGCAGGCGCGGCCCCTGGCTTTCCATGCGATGCGCGGTCTGGCGGCGCATTCCAACGGCTTTCAAACCGTGCGCGCCTTGGCGGTGCTGATGAGTCTTTTGGGCACCATCGACGCGCCCGGTGGCTTTCGGCATAAAGCGCCCTACCCGCGCCACATCGTGCCGAATTACCGCGCCTTCAATTCGCCCGAGATGATCCAGCCCAACACGCCGCTGAACGCCGCGCCGCTGGGTTTCCCGGCAAGCCCCGAGGAGTTGGCGATCAACCCGGATGGATCACCTATCCGCATCGACCATGCCTTCTCCTGGGAGCATCCGCTGTCGGCGCACGGGCTGATGCACAACGTGATTACCAATGCCACGCGCGGCGACCCTTACCGAATCGACACCTTGATGATGTTCATGGCCAATATGGCCTGGAACAGCACCATGAACACCATGGCGATCCGTGAGATGCTCAACCGCAAGGACGACGCTGGCGAATTCATGATTCCTTTTGTGGTGGTCTGCGACGCCTTTCAAAGTGAGACCGTGGCCTTTGCCGATTTGGTGCTGCCCGACACCACCTATTTGGAGCGCCATGACGTGATGGGTATGTTGGACCGGCCTATCTCCGAATTCGACGGCCCGGTGGATTCGGTGCGTGTGCCGGTGGTCAAGCCGCTGGGGGAGTGCAAACCCTTCCAAGAAGTGCTGATTGAACTGGCCGGGCGCTTGAAGTTCCCTGCTTTCACCACGCCCGAGGGCGCGCGCAAGTTCACCGGCTATACGGACTTTGTAGTCAACTTTCAGCCGCAGCCCGGCATTGGCTTTTTGATGGGCTGGCGTGGCAAGAATGGCGATGAACATTTGCGCGGCGAACCCAACCCCAAGCAGTGGGAAGCCTACGAACAAAACAACTGCGTGTTCCAGTACCACATGCCCAAGAGCATGCATTTCATGCGCAACTGGAACCGTGAATACCTGGACTTTGCCAAAGAAAAAGGCTGGCGGAAAAAGAACGATCCGGTGCAACTGGCGATTTATTCCGACACTTTGCAGGCCTTCCGGTTGGCCGCGCAAGGCAAGAGCGCGGGCCGCCAACCGCCTGAGCATTTACGCGCGCGCATTGACACCTATGTCGACCCGCTGCCATTTTGGTACGCGCCCCTGGAAGACGCTGCCACCGACCTGGGCAGCTATCCGCTCAACGCCGTGACCCAGCGGCCCATGGCCATGTACCACTCCTGGGATTCGCAAAATGCCTGGTTGCGCCAGATCCACAGCCACAACTACCTCAACGTCAACCCGCGCACCGCGCTGGCCGCCGGTATTGCCGACGGCGGCTGGGCCTGGGTAGAGAGCCAATGGGGCAAAGTGCGCTGTATGGTGCGCCACAGCGAGGCCGTAGAGCCCGGCACCGTGTGGACCTGGAACGCGATTGGCAAGGCCGATGGCGCATGGCAACTCGCCCCCGGCTCGGATGAAGCGCGCAAAGGCTTTTTGCTCAACCATTTGATTTCCGAAGAATTGCCAATGCGCGGCACGCCCAGCGGCACGGTGAGCAATTCGGACCCGATTACCGGCCAAGCCGGCTGGTACGACGTGCGCGTGCGCATTCGGCCGGCCTCGCCCGATGAAGCCGGCGAGACCTTTCCACAGATGGCCAGCATGCCCAGCATCCCGGGCGTGGTGGGCAAAGCAGCGCAGGTATTGCGCTATTTCGCCGGAGGCAAAAAAACATGATCCAGTGGCTCAGAGACCTCTTGCAATCGCCCTTGGCCGAAGGTGGCGGTGGAGTAGCGCAGGACACATCGCCTCCGGTGCGGGTGCGTGCCCGCCAGGGCGAAACTTTGGCCAAGCAACTGGCCTTGGTCATTGACTTAAACGTATGCGTGGGCTGCCAAGCTTGCGTCACGTCCTGCAAGCAATGGAACACATCGGGCAGCGCTGGGCCGCTCGCGGATTTGAATGCCTACGGTGCCAACCCGACGGGTACTTTTTTCAACCGGGTGCAGACCTACGAGGCCGGTGAGTTTCCGGGCACCGACACCATCCACTTCCCCAAAAGCTGCTTGCATTGCGAAGACGCGCCCTGCGTGCCGGTGTGCCCCACCGGCGCGAGCTACAAGCGGGTGGAAGACGGCATCGTGCTGGTCGATTACGACAAATGCATTGGCTGCAAATACTGCGCCTGGGCCTGCCCCTATGGCGCGCGCGAATTGGATGAAGAGCGCCAGGTCATGACCAAGTGCACGCTGTGCGTGGACCGGGTGTACGACCCCCTGCTGCCCGAGGCGGATCGCCAGCCCGCTTGCGTGCAGGCCTGCCCCACCAATGCGCGCTTGTTTGGCGACATCAAAGACCCCGAAAGCGTGGTCAGCAAAGCCATCGCCGAGCGCGGCGGCTACCAGCTCATGCCTGAGTGGGACACGCAGCCGGCCAACCATTACCTGCCCCGGCGGATCACGGCGCAGGCCAAGCCTGCTGCACCAGAGTAAGCCGCCATGCATCCTGCTTTTTCTATTTTGTTTTTCACCACCTTAGCCGGTGCTGCGCAGGGCCTTTTGGTGGCGCTGGCGCTGGCGCAGATTGCCGGTGTCGCCACCGACGGCAACCTCGTGCTGCGCGCCGTGGGTCTTGGCGTAGCGCTGTTGCTGGCCGGCCTGGCTGCATCGTTTCTGCACTTGGGTCACAAGATGCGTGCCTGGCGCGCGGTGCTCATGTGGCGCACGTCCTGGATGTCGCGCGAAGTCATCGTTATGCCCGCGTACATCGGCTTGGCCGCGCTGTGGTGGTTGGTGCTGTACACCGGGTCGGATAGCGCGCTGGCGCGCGCGCTGCCCTGGGCTATCGTGTTGGGTGCGCTCGTGCTCTGGTACTGCACCGCCATGATTTATGCGTGCCTGCGCTTCATCCAGGAATGGGCGCACTGGAGCACGGTGGCCAACTTCATCTTGATTGGTCTGGCCACAGGCGGCGCGTTGGCCTGTGCGCTGGCAGCATCCGCCGGAGAGGGCGCGTTGCTTGCAGCACTGGCACCGTGGACCACGCTGGCCACGCTGCTGGCCGCGCTAATTCGCTGGCACAGCCTGCGCCGCAATGCCGCGTTGCGCCCGGTCTCCACGTTGCAATCAGCCACGGGCATCTCTGCGCGCAAGCTGGTGCAAAAGTCCATGGGCATGTCCGCCGGTGCATTCAACACCCGCGAGTTTTTCCACGGTGCCAGCCAGTTCGCGTTGCGCAATGTGCGCTGGGCTTTTGTGCTGGGTTTGTTTGTGCTGCCCTTGGCGCTACAACTCTGCGCCCTCACCAGCGCCGCCACCTGGCCTTGGGCTTGGGCCGCCCTGTTGCAAGCCCCTGCGTTGATTGCCGAGCGCTGGGTCTTCTTCGCCCAGGCCAAGCATCCGCAGAATCTGTACTACCAGGTTGTGGGTTGAAGGGTTAGGGCGGCGGCGCGATTGAAACCGGTTGCCGAGGGCATTGAAAAAGCCCATAGAATTACCCTAAAGGGGTAAATGCAAACTATGGCAAAACCAAGCTATCCGTTAGCCACAGTTCAATCCCAGGTCATCACATTGAAAGCAGCGGCTTTCACAGCGTCCGCCATCAACGGCGGGCAGATTGACCTAGGCCTGACCCTTGCTGAAATGATAGCGACCATCCACTCAGCCGAGGAAAGCGACTTTTACAAAACCATGCCGAACAACACCATCAAAGGCGCATTTCAAGACGTTTACCACCTCACGACGCCGTTGTCGGATGTGGCCTACACCAAGTTTTGCCTGCACCCGCTGAGTAAGGTGGTTGTATCTTTCAAAAGGAAATGATGTGAAAAAAAGACCCCCAAAACTTTGTCCCAACTGCGAAACCGGGCACCTTCATCCGGTAGTTCGTGACGTCACGATCACCCGACAAAAACTCAGTCTTAACGTCCCAGACATCGCTGGCGCTTTTTGTGATCATTGCGATGAAATCGAATTTGACGGCACGACCGATTCAGCACAGCGTTACGCTGAAGCGGGCGATCGGCTCGTCTTGCAAAACCGGGTCACCGCCGCAGCTACATTGAAGATGCAGCGCAAAAAGCTCAAACTTACACAGGAACAGGCCTCGCGCCTCACGGGCGGTGGCCACAATGCATTCTCTCGGTATGAAACTGGGGTTGCGACGCCGTTGCCAGCGGTAGTGAACCTCTTCAGCCTACTTGACAAGCATCCAGAGATGTTGAAAGAGCTGGATTTCACGGGCTGAAACGCAGATATCGCCAGGCCCATTGGGAAGGGTTAGGGCCCTACTCGCAAAGGCTCAAGGTTGCTTCGCCAGCGCCTTTTTGATGTCGCCCATGATGCGGTTGCTTTGCGGCGTGGTCATGCTGGCATAGCTGTCGATGAACTTGCCGTCGCGCCCGATCAGGTACTTGTAGAAGTTCCAACGCGGAGCACTACCGCCGGCTTTGATCAGCTCGGCAAACAGCGGATTGATTTCCTTGCCGCTGACCACGGTTTTGGAAAACATGGGAAATTTCACGCCGTAAGTGTTGTAACAAAAGTCGGCGATTTCTTTGGACTTGCCAGGCTCCTGCTCGCCAAAGTCGTTGGATGGAAAACCCAGCACAACCAGACCTTGCGCCGAGTAGTCGGCGTAGAGTTTCTCCAGGCCTTCGTACTGGGGCGTGAAGCCGCAGTAACTGGCCGTGTTGACCACCAGCAGCACCTTGCCCGCGTATTGGCAGAGGTTTTGTGGCGTGTCGTCCTGCAGCCGGGGAAAGGTTTTGTTCAGTAGTGCGGGGCAGCTTCCCGCGCTTTTGCCGGCACCGGCTGACTGGGCGAACAGCGAACCTGAAAAGAGGAGTGCAACGCCGACCAGCGTTGTAGTTGCAAGGCGGAGCACGTTGTTGACGCGGTGCAAGGGCTTGGTCTTTCAGGCCATTTTGACGGCGATGAAAGCCAGCAAAAACATGAGGACCCCACCGACCACCGGCAAAACAATGGGCAAAACGGGAACTATCTCTTCTAAAGAGTCGGGTTCTTGGTGGTCGGCGGCGGGGGATGAATGCTCAGACATGGTGGATTTCCGTAGAAGACTGGTGATTTTTCGATTTTAACCGCCACCGTGTCAACCGAATGCGGGGCTGGCGCGTGATGTACATGCGCGCACCACATGGATGCGTGCCAGTGTCGCAAACTGGGAGGCATCCCGCAGCGCCACAACAAAAGTATCCAAGAAAGTTGGTTTATGCAAAAGCGTGTGATCGAGTTACCTGAAAAAGGCACTTACCAGTGGCGGCAGTTCAGCTATTGGTCGGATGAATACCGCCAAAGCCGCGCGGACCACTCTGCCTATATCGCGCTGAATTTCGCCGGCGCACTCGATGTGTGCAAAAACAAGTTTCAAAGTTTGATGCGCCACCACCAGCAACATGCCTCAGACGCCCGCCACCACCGCGCGATCCAGCGTTTGCAAAACACCCTGAGCGGCGCTGCAGTCGCCTTTGAGCGCAGTTTCCACGCACCCTGAAGGCGGCGGCGGTTCAGCCGCTGGCGCGCACCACGCGCAATACCTCGCTGGCGTAAGCCTCCAGCTTTTTCACCCCCATCCCGCTGATACCCTGCAAGTCCTCGGTGGACTGCGGGGCCCGGTGCGCAATGCTGGCAAGGGTCGCGTCGTGAAAAATCACATACGCCGGCAGATTGTGTTCCCGCGCCACTTCGGCGCGCCAGGCCTTGAGGTCATTGAAGCGGGCCAACGCATCGTCGCTCAACGCAATCGGCGTCAGAGGCGTACCAGCAACCTTGCCTTTCTGCGAAGCAACAGCCCCCGTTGAACGGGCTGGTTTCGCAGCCGATTGGCGCAGCTGTACCAGCGTTTCGCCGCGCAACACCGCGCGCGATTGTTCGGTGAGCGCCAGGGTGTTGAAGGCATCGGCGTCCACCCGAACCGCGCCCATGGCCAGCAACTGGCGCAACACGCCGCGCAATTGCGCTTCGCTGAATGCGGCACCCAAGCCGAATGTGCTCAGGCTGCGGTGGCCGTGCTGCGTGATTTTGTCGGTGGCTTTGCCGCGCAATATGTCCATCAGGTGCCCGGCACCAAAGCGCATGCCGCTTTGGCGGTCGATGCGGTAAATCGTGGACAGCAGCATTTGCGCGGGTTTGCTGGCGTCCCACATGGCTGGGGGTTCCAGGCAGTTGTCGCAATTGCCGCAGGGCGCGCTGTTTTGCCCGAAATAGGCCAGCAGGCGCACGCGCCGGCAGTCGCTGGCTTCGGCCAATCCCAGCAGGGCGTCGAGCTTGCCACGCAGCACGGCTTTGAATTCATCGGCCGCCGGGCTCTCGTCGATCATGCGGCGCTGGTTGACGACGTCTTGCAGGCCGTAGCACATCCAGGCATCCGCGGCCAGACCGTCGCGCCCGGCGCGCCCGGTTTCCTGGTAATAGCCTTCGATGTTCTTGGGCATGTCCAGGTGCGCAACAAAACGAACATCGGGCTTGTCAATGCCCATACCAAATGCGATGGTGGCCACCATCACGATTCCGTCTTCACGCAAAAAACGGTTCTGGTTGTGCTGGCGCACCTGTGCGTCCAGGCCTGCGTGGTAGGGCAGCGCGCGGATGCCGGCTTGCGCCAGCACCTCGGCAATGTTCTCGACTTTTTTGCGCGATTGGCAATACACCACGCCCGCCTCTTGCGGATGCTCGCGTTCAATAAAACGCAGCAGTTGCGTGGTGCTGTCGCTCTTCTCAACGATGCGGTAACGGATGTTGGGCCGATCGAAACTGCTGATGAAGGTACGCGCTTCTTCGAGCTGCAAGCGCTCGACGATGTCGGCGCGGGTGATGGCGTCGGCGGTGGCAGTGAGCGCAATGCGGGGCACGCTGGCAAAGCGTTCGTGCAAAACCGTCAGCGCCCGGTATTCCGGCCGAAAGTCATGGCCCCATTGGCTCACGCAATGGACTTCATCAATGGCAAACAAACTCAGCAGCCCGCGCTCATGCAGTGAATCGAGCAGCGCTAAAAATCGCGGCGTGGTGACGCGTTCGGGCGCGGCGTAGAGCAGGGCAATCTCACCACGCAACAGGCGCTGCTCGATGGTGTGTGCCTCATCGCCGGTTTGTGTGGAATTCAAGAATTCAGCATCCACGCCCGCTTCATGCAGCGCACCGACCTGGTCGTGCATCAGTGCAATCAATGGCGATATCACCACCGCAGCGCCGCGCCCGGCGCGGTGGCTGGCGATCGCGGGGAGCTGGTAACACAGGCTTTTACCGCCGCCGGTGGGCATCAATACCAGCGCGTCACCACCCGCGCTCACGTGTTCGATGATTGCCTGCTGCGGACCGCGAAACTGGGAGTAGCCGAAGACTTCGGAGAGTATGGAGAGATGGGACACAAATGCGCGCAGCGGGTGGGTCGCGAGTGTAGCCCTCTCAATTACGGCCGGTCGCCGGTCACGCTGTTTTCAAAGCGCGCCGGTACTGCATGGCCTCGGCCACATGGCCGATCTGTGTGCTGTCGCTGCCCGCCAGGTCGGCGATGGTGCGCGCAATCTTCAGCGTGCGGTGTGTGGCGCGTGCCGACCAGGCCAGCTGCGTTGCGGCGGACTGCAAGAATTTGGAAGCCGTTGCCTCCAGCTGGCCAAAGGTATCCATGTCTTGACCGGCCAGCGCCTGGTTGGGTTTGCCTTGTCGCCGTGTTGCGCGGGCGTGTGCGGCGATACAGCGGCTGCGGATCTCGGCGCTGGATTCGCCGGGCGATGCCTGCAGTAGCTCCTGCGGAGCCAGCGCTGGCACTTCCACATGCAGGTCGATGCGGTCCATGAGCGGGCCGCTGAGTTTGCTCTGGTAACGGTGCACCTGATCCGGTGTGCAGCGGCAGGACCGCAGCGCGCTGCCCAGGTAACCGCAGGGGCAGGGGTTCATGGCAGCGACCAATTGAAACCGCGCGGGGAACTCGGCCCGCCGCGCCGCCCGGGCGATGGTGATGGTGCCGCTCTCCAGCGGTTCGCGCAGCGCCTCCAGTGCGCTGCGGGCGAATTCGGGGAACTCGTCCAGGAACAGCACGCCGTTGTGGGCCATCGAAATCTCGCCCGGCCGTGGCGGTGAGCCACCGCCGACCAGGGCCACGGCGCTGGCGGAGTGGTGCGGGCTGCAGGTGGGTCGCTGGCCCCAGCGCTCCAGGGAAAAACGCCCGCTCAGGCTGCTGATGGCCGCGCTCTCCAGCGCCTGCTCGGTGCTCATGTCGGGCAGCAGCCCCGCAAAGCGCTGCGCCAGCATGGACTTGCCCGCCCCCGGCGAGCCGACCAACAGCAGGCTGTGGCCGCCCGCCGCCGCAATTTCCAAGGCGCGCTTGGCACCGGTTTGGCCTTTGACGTCGGCCAGGTCGGGCCCGCCCGCCGCAAGCGCTGGGGCGCTGGTGTGCAGCCGGGTCCAGCCCTCGTCGCTATCGGGCGGGCTCTCCTGGTTTGCGCTAGGCAGAAACTGGCGCACCACATCCAGCAGGTGCGCGGCGCGGTACACGCGTGAACCCGGTACCAGCGCGGCTTCCTCCGCGCTGGCCGGTGGCAACACCAAAGCGCTGTGCACCCCGGCGGTGTGCAATGCCAGACTCATAGCCAAAGCGCCGCGCACCGGGCGCAGCGCGCCGCTCAAGGACAGTTCGCCGGCGAACTCATATGCCGCCAGACCCGCCCCGTCGATCTGGCCGCTTGCCGCCAGAATGCCCAGCGCGATCGGTAAATCGAGCCGGCCGGAGTCTTTGGGCAAATCCGCCGGTGCCAGATTGACCGTGATGCGTTTGTTATGCGGAAACTCCAGCCCGGCGTTTTGAATGGCGCAGCGCACCCGCTCACGCGCCTCTTTCACCTCCACATCGGCCAGACCCACCAGCGTAAAACTGGGCAGACCGTTGGCCATATGGACCTCCACGGTGACTTTGACTGCCTCCAAGCCCAGCAGGGCGCGCCCTTGAACCCACGATAAAGCCATAAATCCCCCAAATTGGTGCAAAAAGCTTCGAAACCAATCCAACGGATAAAAATGCACTTTCTTGGTGCAATATGTGTATTTATACAGTTATTTTAGCGTGGATTTTGGCTGAAAGTGGGCCTTATTTGGGCAAATCCGGGCTTTTTGGGCCCGCAAGTCGTGGCACGCCTCCTGCTAAACCTATCTGTCTCCCCTTTTTCGGAGCGGCGCCCGGCCTATGTCTGGTGCCTCAAGCCCCTTTTCCAAGAAACGAGGTCATCCTTATGAAATTAGTCACAGCGGTTATCAAACCCTTCAAGCTCGACGAGGTGCGCGAAGCCTTGTCGGCCATCGGGGTGCAGGGCATCACAGTCACCGAGGTCAAAGGCTTTGGCCGCCAGAAAGGCCATACCGAGTTGTACCGGGGTGCGGAGTACGTGGTCGATTTCCTGCCCAAAGTCAAGATCGAGGCGGCGGTGGACAGCGGTCTGCTGGACCGCGTGATCGAAGCCATTGAGGGCGCAGCCCGCACTGGGAAGATCGGCGACGGCAAGATTTTTGTGTACGACCTGGAGCAGGTGGTGCGCATCCGCACCGGCGAAACCGGCATCGAAGCCCTGTAAACGCCCGGCCACGACCTATTAAAAATCGAAGGAAACACCATGAAAAAACTGCTTTTAACTTTTGCGATGGCCATGGGGCTGTTCGCAGTCGCGCCCATGGCGCCGGCGTTTGCCGAAGATGCTGCACCCGCGGCGGCAGCCCCGGCACCTGCGGCAGCGGATGCCGCCCCCGCTGCCGCACCGGCAGCAGCCGAAGCCGCGGCCCCTGCTGCTGCACCCGTTCCCAACAAGGGCGATACCACCTGGATGATGGTTTCCACCTTGCTGGTGATCATGATGGCCGTCCCCGGCCTGGCCCTGTTTTACGGCGGCCTGGTGCGCAGCAAGAACATGCTGTCCATCCTGATGCAGGTGATGGTCACCTTCTCGCTCATTACGGTCTTGTGGTTTATCTATGGCTACAGCCTCGCCTTCACGGAGGGGAACGCCTTTTTCGGCGGTTTTGATCGCCTGTTCATGAAAGGTGTTTGGGACAACGCGGCGGGTACTTTCGCCAACGCGGCCACATTCAGCAAAGGTGTCTACATCCCTGAGATCATTTTTGCCGCATTCCAGGCCAGCTTCGCTGCCATTACCTGCACGCTGATCGTGGGCTCGTTTGCGGAGCGCATGAAATTCTCTGCAGTCCTGCTCTTCTGTGTGCTCTGGTTCACTTTCAGCTACGCCCCGATTGCACACATGGTGTGGTTCTGGATGGGCCCTGACGCCTACACCGGGGCCGATGTGGTGGATGCGATGAACGGCAAAGCCGGTTACCTCTGGCAAATGGGCGCGCTGGACTTTGCCGGCGGCACCGTGGTGCATATCAACGCGGCGGTCGCCGGTCTGGTGGGCGCGTTCATGGTCGGCAAGCGCATTGGCTACGGCAAAGAAGCCATGGCCCCGCACAACCTGACCTTGACCATGGTGGGCGCATCCTTGCTGTGGGTGGGCTGGTTTGGATTCAACGCCGGCTCGGCGCTGGAGGCCAATGGCTTTGCCGCACTGGCGTTCGTCAATACCTTCTTGGCAACCGCCGCTGCCGTCATTGCCTGGTGCATCGGTGAAGCGTTGATGCGCGGCAAAGCCTCCATGCTGGGCGCTGCGTCCGGCGCGGTCGCCGGCTTGGTGGCGATCACCCCGGCCTGCGGCAACGTGGGTATAGGCGGCGCCTTGGTGATTGGCTTGCTGTCGGGCTTTGCTGGTTTGTGGGGCGTGAATGGCCTGAAGAAAATGCTGGGCGCAGACGACAGCTTGGACGTCTTCGGCGTGCACGGCGTCTGCGGCATTTTGGGTGCGATCCTGACCGGTGTATTCAACTCGCCTAATCTGGGCGGCCCCAGCGCCGTCGCAGACTGGACCACCGTCACCATGATTGCGCCGGACGCCTACAACATCGGCGCCCAGGTCTGGACCCAGACCAAGGCGGTGCTGATTACCGTCGTGTGGTCGGGCGTGGTCTCGCTGGTCGCCTACAAAATTGTGGATATGACCATCGGCTTGCGCGTCAACGAAGAAGACGAGCGCGAAGGCCTGGACATCACTGCGCACGGCGAAACCGCGTACAGCCGCTGATCGCACAGCCGGGGCCTTGTGCCCCTACCAGCAAACCCGTTGGGGCGCAAGCCGCAACGGGTTTTTTGCTGCGCCGGTGCACAATGGCTGCATCCTTTTTCCCGAGCCCCGCATGACCGCAGTACCCGACCTGATACAGCCCGCCTGGGAGCGACTGGACCCGCATACCTGCCAGCTTGGCGAGTCGCCGTTTTGGCATCCGCAGGACCAGAGCCTGTACTGGGTCGATATTTCAGGCAAGCAGTTGCTGCGCATGCACGCGGACGTCTTACAGACCTGGGATATGCCCTCAGAGCCCGGTTGTATTGCGCCGGCGCGCAGCGGCGGTCTGGTGATCGCCCTGCGCCACGGCATCTTCCGGGCACGCCAGTGGGGTGGCGCGTTGACGCAGATCGCCACGATTGCGTATGACACCGCCACGGTGCGCGCCAACGACGGCAAGTGCGATGCGCTGGGGCGCTTTTGGGTTGGCACAGTGGACGAGACCAAAACCCAGCATGCCGCAGCGCTCTACACCGTGGATGCGCGCGATGCGAGCGCGGCCCCGCACATCACGCACCAGTTCGGCGGCGCGCTGACTGGCAACGGAATGGGCTTCAGCCCCGACAACACCGTGGCGTACTGGGCGGATACGCCGCAGCACCGTGTTTACGCGTGGGACTTTGATCTGCCAATCAACACCTTGCGCGACATCCGTAACTTCGCGCAATTCGAAGCCAAGCCCGCCGGATGGCAATTCAGCGACAGCAGCTATGGCGGCCGACCGGACGGTGCGGCAGTGGATGTCCAAGGCAATTACTGGGTCGCCATGTACGAAGGTGCGCGCCTGTGCCAGTTTGCGCCGGACGGGCGCTTGCTCGCGCAGTACGCCGCACCGTCGCAGTGCCCCACCATGCCCTGCTTCGGCGGCGCGGATTTGCAGACTTTGTATGTGACGACCGTGCGCCACGGCCGCTCGGAAGCCGAACTGGCGCGCTACCCTGACTCCGGTTGTGTGTTCGCCATGCGCGCACCGCTGCCTGGGTTACCCGCCCATTCATTCGCCGACTGATTTACCGGCTTGCATCTGCAGCGCCAGCGCGTGGGCTGCGCGCAGCGCGTCGGGCGTGTCCACGTCGGTGATGCAACCCACATCTTCCAGCGCCAGCAAGCCCACCCCGCCCCGCTGCTTCCATGCAGCCACCACCGCAGCTGCCCCACCGTCACCGTGCAAGGCCAGTAATGCGTCGCGCGTCTGCGGCCCAAACCCCACCGGGTGGCCGCGCTGCCCCGCGCAAAGCGGAACGACTACCGTGTGGTCGTGCAGCGCTTTTGCCACGGCCAACAGGCTGCTGGCCTGAACCAAGGGCAAATCGGCCGGGAGGATTAACCATCCCGCCGCACCGGTTGTGGCCGCAACGCCGCAGGCAATGCTGTCGCCCATGCCGGGGCTGTTGATGTGCGCGGTGTGCGCCGCTTCCACCACGTGCCAGGGCAGGCCGCTGTCGCGCGCCGCCTGTGTCACCCAGTCTCGCACCCGCCGCCCCAGCAGCATTTCTTGCAGCTTGTCGGTGCCACCTGCGGCGCGAAAACGTTCGCCACGACCGGCGGCCAGAATCAAGACGGTGGGCAGTTGTGCGGCCATTCCAAGCATTATGTGGCTGCAGAAGTGCCAAGAATTCCGATACCGCGCGTTCAAAAAATTCACGCCCGTCAAGGACTTGGCGCGCTTTACAAGCCCTACCATTGCCCCATGGACCCGTTTGACCCTGTCAACGCGCTGCTAGAGCGCATCCGCGTTGCTGCCACTTCGCAGCGCAAGCCTGTGTTGCGCCTGCGCGGTTCCGGCAGCAAGGACTTTCTGGGGGCGGGTTTGCAGGGCGAGGTGATCGATACCTGCGCCCTGAGCGGCATCATCAATTACGAGCCCAGCGAACTGGTGGTTACGGTTCTGACCGGAACGCCGCTGCGCGAACTGGAGCGCGTGCTGGCCGCATCGCACCAGCACCTGGCTTTTGAGCCACCGCATTTCGGCACCGGCACCACCGTGGGCGGCATGCTGGCCAGCGGCTTGAGCGGCCCGGCCCGCGCCACCGCCGGTGCTGTGCGCGACTTTGTGTTGGGCGCGCGTCTGATCAATGGCCTGGGCGAGCACCTCACATTTGGCGGGCAGGTGATCAAAAACGTGGCGGGCTATGACCTCAGCCGCTTGCTGTGCGGGTCCTGGGGCACCTTGGGCCTGATCACAGAAGTCTCGCTCAAGGTTTTGCCGCTGGCACCCGCCGAGGCCACCTTGCGCTGCATCGGCGTAGGCCAGGCCGCTGCCCTGGCACTGTTGCACCGCTGGGGCGGTCAGCCTCTGCCTTTAAATGCCAGCTGCTGGTTGCACGATGACAGCGCCAGCCCCGCAGCGGACCACTTGTATGTGCGCCTGCGCGGCGCAAGCGCAGCGGTGCAAACCGCGATTCTCCGCATGCTGGGCGATATGCAGGCCGCCGGCGGCGCAGCCCAGCAGATGGACAACACCCAAGCCATGCCGGACTGGCGCGCCTGCGCCGACCAGACGCTGCCCTTTTTCACCCAAGCCCCGACGCCGCAGCATGCGCTGTGGCGCTTGAGCCTGCCGCAAACCGCGCCGGTTTTGGATGTGCCGTATCCGGTTTTCGTGGAGTGGCAGGGTGCGCAGCGCTGGCTGTGGGCACCGGCGGACGCCGCACCCGCCTTGCGCCAGGCGGCCCACGCTGCAGGTGGTCATGCCACCCTGTTCCGTACCAGCAGTGCTGGCGGCGAGGCCGATAAAGCGCTTGGCGTGTTCAGCCCGCTGCCACCGGTACAACGCCGCATCCAAACCGAATTGCAGCGCCAGTTCGACCCGCACGGTTTGTTTGCCACCGGGCGCATGGGCATCAGCGCATAAAGACCATGCAAACCACCCTCTCCCCCGAATACGCTGGAACCCCGGACGGCCTGGCCGCCGAAAAAATCCTGCGTAACTGTGTGCATTGCGGTTTTTGTACCGCCACCTGCCCGACCTACCAACTGCTGGGCGACGAGCTCGACGGGCCGCGTGGCCGCATCTACCTGATCAAGCAGGTGCTGGAAGGCGCACAGCCCACGCGCAAAACCCAGCTCCACCTGGACCGCTGCCTGACCTGCCGCAACTGCGAATCCACCTGCCCCAGCGGCGTCGAGTACGGCCACCTGGTCGATATTGGCCGCAAGTTGGTGGACGAAAAAGTGCCACGCCCTGCAGCTGAGAAAGCCTTGCGCTGGGCGCTCAAAGAGGGCCTGCCCTCACCGCTGTTTGCACCGGCCATGCAACTGGGCCAGGCCTTGCGCCCGCTGCTGCCCCAAGCCCTGCAAGCCAAAGTGCCGGCCAAACAAGACGCGGGCCAGTGGCCCACGCGCACCCATACCCGCAAGATGCTGATGCTGGCCGGTTGCGTGCAACCGTCTATGGGCCCGAATATCAATACCGCCACCGCCCGGGTGCTCGACGCCTGCGGCATACAGACGGTGGTCGCGCCGCAAGCCGGGTGCTGCGGCGCAGTCAAGTTCCACCTCAATGACCACGATGGCGGCAAGGCGCAAATGCGTGCCAATATCGACGCCTGGTGGCCTTTGGTGGAAGGCGCGTCGGTCGAGGCCATTGTGATGAACGCCTCCGGCTGCGGCGTCATGGTCAAGGATTACGGCCATGCCTTGCAAGACGACCCGCGCTACGCCGCCAAGGCCGCG
>CANIRI010000017.1 GCA_947469815.1 Comamonadaceae bacterium
ATCTGGGTGCAGCTGCCGGTGGCACCCGGGCACCCGGCCCTGGTGCAGGTGGCGGAAAGCTTGGACCAGCGTTCGCTGCTGGCCACCGAAATTGTCAAGGGTGTGATGCTGCCGCAGTTTGCGATCCTGCCTTTGGCCGTGTTGCTGGTGTGGCTGGCGCTGGTGCAAGCGATCAAGCCCCTGCACCGCTTGGAGGAACGGATCCGCGCCCGCGACCCGCAGGACCTCAGCCCATTGGACGGCCAGACCGTGCCGGTGGAACTGATGCCTTTGGTGTCCTCGGTCAACGACTTGTTATTGCGCCTGACCGATTCCATCGCCACGCAAAAGCGCTTCCTGGCCGAAGCCGCGCACCAACTCAAAACGCCGCTGGCGGGCCTGCGCATGCAGGCCGATCTGGCGCAGCGCGAAGGTGCCAGCGCCGAGGACTTGAAGCTTTCTCTGCGCCAGGTTGGCCGCTCCAGCGTTCGGGCCACGCATACCGTGAACCAGTTGTTATCGCTGGCCCGCGCGGAGAGCAGCGGCGTTGTGCTGGAGCACGAAGCCTGTGATCTGGCCCAAATTGCGGTAGATGTCATGCATGACTGCGCGCCGCGCGCCTTGCTTAAATTCTTAGACATGGGCTATGAAGGCCCCGAGCCCGGCACGCCCGGAACCGCCATATGGGGCAACCCGACGCTTTTGCGGGAGATGGTTCTCAACCTGGTGGACAACGCCATCAACTACACGCCGTCCGCGCAGGATACGCCCGGGGTGATCACCACCCGGCTGCTGGTGGACCCGTTTAGCAGGGCCGTGGTCTTGCAAGTCGAAGATTCCGGTCCCGGCATTGCGCAGGCTGAACGCGAACTGATTTTCCGGCCCTTTTACCGTGCCCTGGGAACCCGGGTCGATGGCTCAGGGCTGGGCTTGCCCATCGTTCTGGAGATCGCCCGACAGCATGCGGCGTCGGTCTCGGTGGATGCCAGCCGCCCCGGACACAGCCCGCCTGGTGCGTGCTTTACGGTGCGTTTCGCGGGAATAGAACCCGCAGCAGCTTCGGCTTGAGCGCCTGAGCGCCGTGGGTCTTACTCGCAGGGCTGCAGCGCATGTGCCTGGAGCAAGGGCTGTATGGTCAGCAGTGCGGCTTGTATGTCCTTGCTCACAGACGGAATAACCAGCATCTCTTTGTTGGGTGGCTCGTTTTCTTGAACCACTTTGGCCGTGCGTACGCCCATGCGGTTCAGGCGTGCCAGCTCGGCTTGGGCCATGGGCTCGGTGTCAAAACCACCCAAAGAAATACCGGGTACCAAGGCCGGGTCGCGCGGCTCCTGGGTTTTTACGCCTGAAATGCTCGCCAGCTGGGTCAGCTTGCGTTTGAGCAGTTCCTGGTTCGAAAATTTGCCCAAATACACAATCCAGCGCGGTGGCGGGGTCAGCGCATCCAGCCGCCAACTGTCTTGCGGTAGGGCCGTTTGCAAGGCGGTACGCAGACTGGCAGCCTGCTCCTTGTCCCAAGGGCCGCTGCGCAGACAAGCTGTGGTACTTGCCTGCTCCAAAGCCTGAGCGTCCGGCGCGGGCATGGGTTGCAGGGCTTGTGGCTGCAATTGTTGGTCTATGCGGTGTGGTTCGCTACCTGCAGACGGTGACAGGCCATAGCTTTGTAACAGGCCTTCGCTCCAGGCGAAGTACAAGATGTTGGCACTCAGCAGGACTAAAACCAGGTTCTTCAGCATAGTGGGTGGTGCGTGCGGCTAGGGTCGGGGCAGGGCGCTGTTGGGGGTCGGGCGCACGCTGACCTCGTCGCTGAGCACAGCCTCCAAGCCGTGCGCAGTATGCAGCAGCAGCGCCCCGCGTGTGTCTACCCCGGCGCCGGTTCCGCTGCGGCCATCGCTGCAGACCAGCGCTTTGCCCCGCAATATGTCGCGGCTGGTGAAGGCTGCTTGCAAGGGCGCAAATCCAGATGCCTCGAAATTCACCAGCGCCTGCACCAGGGGCAGCGCGACGCGCGAAAGCAGGGCGGCGGCATCCAGGCCGGGAAAAAGCTGCCGCAGTCCAGCCGCCGGGGCACGCAAGTCATCAGCCTGGGGTTGGGTCAGGTTGAGACCGACCCCGATGACTGCGAACCGCTGCGACCCTTGGTTGGCGGTTTCAATCAGGATGCCACCGAGTTTCTGGCCTTCCCACCACAGGTCATTGGGCCACTTGAGGCCAATGTCCGGGTGCAAGGCTTCTGCCAGCGCTAGCCCAACGGCCAGCGACAGGCCGGAGAGGTCGCTGCGTTGCAGGGCCAGGCCCAGAGAAAAGGTCAGCGACGCCTGCGGGTGCGGCTGGCCATCTGGATCGGTGTGGCTGAGCCAGGTGCGTCCCTGCCGGCCCCGTCCGGCGCTTTGGCACTCTGCGACCAGCAGCAGCGGCGCGTGCTGCCCTTGGCGGATGCGGCGCATCAGTTCGCTGTTGGTCGAATCCACTTCGGCCATCACCTGCACGCTGAGCCCGGCTAGCAGGGGTTCCAGTTCGTGCTGCAAGGCCGCCACAGGCCAGGACGGTGTCTCGTTGCGGGATGGGGCGCGCATGCAAGGGGATGCGCTAGCGCCGGCGCTTCTTGGGCGCCAGCATGGTGCCGCGGCACACGGAGCTGCCACAACGGCAGGCGTAATCCGCTTTCACTTTGGGCGTGTGCCGGGCTTCGAGCACCAGGCCATAGTCGTAATTCAACTCTTCGCCCGGCGCAATGTCGCGCAGTGCGCGGATAAAGACGCGGCCATTGCGCACCTCGGATTCGCAATTGGGCTGGCAAGCGTGGTTGATCCAGCGTGCCGCGTTGCCTTGGTACAGCGCGTCGATCACGCAGTCGGCATCCACGTGAAAGTAGAAAGTGTGATGGGGTTGGGTCGGGTCGTGGGGGTGGCGTAGCAGTGCTTCTGCCCAATCAATGCGCTGTCCGCGGTATTCCATGATGCGCTGCCCGGCGGGGATCGCACGCAGTGCGAAAACGCCTTTGCCATGAACGCCCGATGCCCGCACTTCGGTGCGCCGCGAGGGCTGTGGCGTGCGCGCACGCGATGCTGTTGAGGCCACGGGGCAAAAACTTTGGTATGGTGAATCGTATGGGTGCGCGTGCGCGTACCTGCGTGAGCGTGCGCCTGCGGGCGCGCGAGAAATGGATTGTAGTCACATGAAAACCAAAGATTCCGCCACCCCCACGGGCGCTGCCAAAACCCTGGTGATCGCTGAGAAGCCCTCGGTGGCCCAGGACATCGTGCGCGCGCTCACCGCCTCCAGCGGCAAGTTCGAAAAGCACGACGAGTACTTTGAGAACGAGCAGTACGTGGTCTCCAGCGCGGTCGGGCATTTGGTGGAAATCCAGGCCCCGGAGGCCTTTGATGTGAAACGCGGCAAATGGAGCTTTGCCCATCTGCCCGTGATCCCGCCGCACTTCGATTTGAAGCCGGTCGATAAAACCAAAACGCGGCTGAACGCGGTGGTGAAACTGGCCAAACGCAAAGACGTGGACCAACTCATCAATGCCTGCGACGCGGGGCGTGAGGGCGAGTTGATCTTCCGCTTGATCGAGCAATACGCCGGTGGTACCAAGACTTTGGGCAAGCCCGTGCGCCGCCTGTGGCTGCAGTCCATGACGCCGCAGGCGATCCGCGATGGCTTCACGCACTTGCGCACCAACGCGCAAATGCAGCCCCTGGCCGATGCGGCACGTTGCCGTTCCGAAGCGGATTGGTTGGTCGGCATCAACGGCACGCGGGCTATGACGGCGTTCAACTCGCGCGACGGCGGCTTTTTCCTGACCACGGTCGGCCGGGTGCAAACACCCACGCTGTCGGTGGTGGTCGAGCGCGAAGAGCAAATCCGCAAATTCATCAGCCGCGACTATTTTGAGATCCACGCCGAATTCGGCGCACAGGCCGGCAGCTACGCCGCCAAATGGTTTGACCCGGCGCACAAAAAAGATGCCGATGACGCTGAGAAAAAAGAAGACCGCCTGTGGTCACAGCCCCAAGCCCAGGCGATTGCCGATGCGGTGCGCGGCAAAGCCGCCAGCGTGCGCGAAGAAAGCAAACCCAGTAACAAGAGCAGCCCCGGCTTGTTTGACCTCACCACCTTGCAGCGCGAGGCCAACGGACGTTTTGGCTTTTCCGCCAAAACTACTTTGGCCCTGGCCCAGAGCCTGTACGAGCGGCACAAGGCGCTGACCTACCCGCGTACCGACTCGCGCCACCTGCCTGAAGACTATTTACCCACAGTCAACGAGACCATGGCCATGCTCGCGGGCAGCAGCATGGGCCACTTGGCCCCCTTCGCGCGCACCGCGATCAGCAAGCAGTACATCAAGCCCAGCAAAAAGGTCTTTGACAACAGCAAGGTCAGCGATCACTTTGCCATCATTCCCACTTTGGAAGCACCGAGCGGTTTATCGGATGCCGAGCAAAAGCTCTACGACTTTGTGGTGCGTCGCTTCATTGCGGTGTTTTATCCGGCGGCCGAATACCAGGTCACCACGCGCATCAGCACCGTGGACGCGGGCGCGGACAGCCACCATTTCAAAACCACGGGTCGCGTGCTGGTGGAGCCGGGATGGCTGGCTGTTTATGGCAAGGAAGCGGCAGCGGAAGTCGATGACGCCAAGGACGGCGACAAAGGCCAGAACCTGGTTCCGGTGCAGCCCGGCGAGATGGTGAACACCGACAGCGCCGAGGCCAAAGGTCTCAAAACCCGGCCTCCGGCGCGCTATAGCGAAGCCACCTTGCTCGGCGCCATGGAGGGTGCTGGCAAGACCGTGGAAGACGAAGAGTTCAGCGAAGCCATGCGCGAAAAGGGCCTGGGAACGCCGGCCACCCGCTCATCCATCATCGAGGGCTTGCTGGCTGAGAAATACATGCTGCGCGAAGGCCGCGAACTGATTCCCACGGCCAAGGCTTTTCAGCTGATGACGCTGTTGCGCGGCCTGGGGGTTGAGGAACTCTCCAAAGCCGAGTTGACCGGCGAATGGGAGTACAAGCTGGCGAAGATGGAAAAAGGCGAGTTCGCACGCGACGCCTTTATGCAAGAGATTGCGTCCATGACCGAGCGTATGGTGCGCAAGGCCAAGGAATACGACCGCGACACGATTCCCGGTGACTACGCCACCTTGCAGTCCAGCTGCCCGAGTTGCGGCGGCGTGGTCAAGGAAAACTACCGCCGTTACACCTGCACGGGCAAGGGCGGGGTGGAAGCAGGCTGTGGTTTTTCATTCGGCAAAACCCCAGCAGGCCGTACCTTCGAGGTTGCGGAAGTCGAGCAGTTTTTACGCGATAAGAAAATCGGCCCGCTCGAGGGATTTCGCTCCAAGGCCGGTTGGCCTTTCACGTCCGAGATCGTGCTCAAGTTTGACGACGAGACCCAAAACTACAAACTCGAATTCGATTTCGGCGACGACAAGGCGGGCGAAGAGTCGGGTGAGCTCACCGACTTCAGCGCGCAAGAACCGCTGGGCGGCTGCCCTAAATGCGGCGCGCAAACCGGCGGCCTGGTCTTTGAGCACGGCAAAAATTATGTCTGTGACCACGCGGTCCCCAGCCTGGTGCAAACCGTGCCCAGTTGTGACTTCAAAAGCGGTCAGATTATTTTGCAACAGCCGATTGCGCGTGAGCAAATGCACAAGCTGCTGGCCACCGGCAAGACCGATTTGCTGGACAAGTTTGTCAGCATGCGCACGCGCCGCGCATTCAAAGCCATGCTGGCCTGGGACGCCGAGGCCGGCAAAGTGAACTTCGAGTTCGCGCCCAGCAAATTCCCGCCGCGCGTGCCCGCCTTCAAAGCGGCGGCCAAGGCCGCAGCCAAGGCGGCACTGCCACCGGCCGCCAAAAAAGTAGCAGCCAAAAAGGCCCCGGCCAAGAAAGCAGCAGCCAAAAAAGTGGCCGCCAAGTCGGCGGCTGTCAAAGCCCCCCGCAAACCCAGCAGCGCCCCGGGCAAGCAACCCAGCGCAGCGCTCGCTGCGGTCATCGGCAACGAGCCGATCTTGCGGCCTCAGGTCATCAAAAAACTGTGGGAGTACATCAAAGCCAACGGCCTGCAAGACGCCAAGGACAAGCGCCAGATCAATGCAGACGCCAAGTTGTTAGCGGTTTTCGGCAAGCCCCAGGTCGGCATGTTCGAGCTCACCGGTATCACAGGTAAGCATTTGACCTGAGCGCGGGCGGGTTTTGAGGGCACATAGCGCACCGTGGAGCGATGCGAAATCCTTATTGAGATGGATTGGAGTCTAGACCGTCAATGCGCTTTCGCCTACGAGCTCAAGATAGGCATCTTCCAAGGTCACTGCTTGAACACGCACTGCGCTGACCTGTGTACCGTCTAGCGCATCCACTATCTCACGCAAGCTAAAAGCTTCAGGGAGCAAAAGCCGGATCTGATCGGCCTGTTGACGAACTTGCCAACCCAGATCCAGTGCCCGTTGAGTGACTGCCTCTTTGTCCTCCGATTGCACCTGGGCCACCGCTTGGCCGGGTATACGGGATAGCAATTCAGGCACGCTGCCCTCGGCAAACACTTTGCCGCTGCGCATCAGTGCAACCCGGCTGCACAGACGCTCTGCCTCGGCCAGATGGTGGCTGGTTAACAAAATGGTGGTGCCGCTGTCACGCAAACCTTCGATGAGCCGCCAAAGATCCATGCGCGCTTCTACGTCCACGGCAGCGGTGGGCTCGTCCAGCACCAGCAACTTGGGCCGGTGTACCAAGGACACGGCCAGATGCAGCCGTTGTTGCCAACCACCTGAGAGTTGACCCACCCGGGTATTGGCAAAATTTTCCAGTTCAAAAATTTCCATCAACTCTGCAACCCGATGTTGACGGTCCTGGTCAGATAGGCCGTACAAGCGGGCAAAAAAGTCCAGGTTCTCGGCAGGTAGCAAATCGGGGTACAGGGCGCAGTGCTGGGTGCACAGGCCCACCAGTGCGCGTGCGCGATAACTGAGCGCGCTCAATGGTTGGCCCATCAGTCGCACTTCTCCTGCATCCAAAGACAGTAGCTTGCACACGATCTTCAGTACCGTCGATTTACCACACCCATTGGGCCCCAAAAGACCCACAACTTCTCCTTGCCCTACCCGCAGGCTAAAGCCGTCCAGGACATGGTGGTTCCCAAACCACTTGTGCACATCTTGAATTTCTAACGCTGTTGTCATCGGGATGTGTTCCCGCCCAACAGATGTCGATAGGACTGCACGCCTAAAGCCAGAGACAGGCCGCAAAACACAAGAAGAAAAGTCAATTCGAAGCGGAGCTCATGGACGCCCTTGCCGTACGCGGCCACGCCTTTGAAGGCCTGGTTCATGTGCAGCATAGGGTTGATTTGGGCCAAGTTTTGCATGCCTTGGGGCATGATTTCGAGCGGGAAAAACGTACCGCCCAATACCAACAGCGGTACGCCAATCGCCGACAAGGCCACCACTACCTCTTCGCTGCGCCGCGCAAACCGTGCGCCCAGAAAAAATCCCATACCCACGTAGGAAAACACGGAGAGCAGCAAAATCAAGCCGCCCAAGAAAATGCTGCCTTGGTATTTGGCACCGATGAGCAGCGCAATGCTGTAGAGCATGACCACTTGCATCACAGCCAGCAACAACTGCGCAATCACAACGCCCAGAAAGTACGCTGCGGGGTGCAGCGGTGTGGTGAGTAGCCGGGGCAGGGTGCCTCGTTCGCGTTCGGCAGCAATCACCGCGACGGTGCCCCCTAGGCAGCTGAAAAAAAGCGCTGCACCGATCAAAATCCCAGCTGCGGCTGCATCAAGCCCGGCGCGCATGCTGGCGTTGTGCGCGTACACCAAACCGAACAGCAGCATCATGGTTGATGGAAATACGGCCCAGAAAATCAGCCCGCGTTTCTGCCGCCATTGCTCAAGCAAAAGCCTTTCCGCCACCGCACGGGTTTGCAATACGAAAAGGTGGCTGCTCTGCATCACCTGGATCGCTGAAAGCTGGCCGCATCCGGAAGCACGGTCTCCAAAGCTTTTGCAGACATCAGCACACCCGGTATGCCAGCACCCGGGTGGGTGCTGGCACCCACCATGAAGAGGTTTTGAATGTCTTCGCTGAGGTTATGCGGCCGGAACCAGGCGCTTTGCAACAAGAGCGGCTCCAGCCCAAATGCCGCGCCTTGGTACGACAGCAGGTGGTCGTGAAAATCTTGCGGGGTGGTCATGAAGGACACCGTCAGATGTTCGCTCAAATTCGGCAGAACGGTCTCTTCCAGTGCTTTGGCAATGGCGGCGCGGTAAGGCTCCGCATGGGCCGCCCAGTCAGTACCGCTTTTCAGGTTGGGTACCGGTGCCAAAACATAAAACGTATCGCAACCCGCCGGTGCCATGGCCGGTTCGGTGGCTGTCGGGCGATGCAAGTAGAGGCTGAAATCCTCAGGCAGATGGTGTTTTTTGAATATGTCTGTCAACAGCGCTTTATAGCGAGGGCCGAGCAGCATCATGTGATGCGGCACGTCCTCGAAACGTTTGTTGGTGCCAAAGTACCAGACAAAAAGGCTCATGGAATACTTACCCTTCTCGACCTTGGCGTTGGTCCACACCTTGCGGTGTTGTGGGTCGATCAGGTTCTTATAGGTCCACGCCGTATCGGCGTTGCACACAACGATATCCGCAGGGATGGTTTCTCCGGTGGCAAGCGTGACGCCAACAGCGCGCCCATGGTGAACATCGATGCGGCTCACCTCAGCGCCGGTGCGCAGACTGCCGCCCATGTCTTCGATCAAATCCACCAGGCCGTTGACCAAAGCCCCGGTACCACCCATGGCCCAGTGCACGCCAAAGCGTCTCTCCAGTGCGTTGATGAGGGAATACACGCAGGTCACGGAAAAAGGATTACCGCCAATCAACAGCGACTGCAGGCTCAAGGCTTGCCGCAACTTGGGGTGTTTGATGTGGGTGGCGACCATCGCATGCAGGCTTCGCCAGCCTTTCATCCGGACCATAGAAGGCACTGCCTTGAACAGATCGCCCATGCTGACAAATGATTGGCAGCCTAAAGCTTCAAAGCCCAATGCATAACAAAGGTCCGCCTCCGCCATGAAAGCGGCGTATCCCGGCCCGGCTGTGGGATCAATGCGCAGCACCTCATCGCGCATGCGTTCGGGGTCGCCGCTGTAATCGAAGTGATCACCATCGTCGAACCGGATTCGGTAAAAGGGGTCGAGTAAGCGCAGCTCCACATCGTCGGCTAACTTGCGCCCAGCCAACTCCCAGAGTTCTTCCAGCAGAAACGGTACGGTGATGATCGTCGGGCCTGCGTCAAAGGTATAGCCTTCGACACGCATCACGCGGGCCCGGCCGCCTGGCTCGTTCAGTTTCTCGAGCACCTGCACACGCCAACCTTTGGCGCACAGGCGCACGGCTGCTGCCAGCCCACCAAAACCACTACCAATCACCAAAGCGACAGGGGCTTGGGGATTTGCCTCTCCAATGGGCTGTTCAGTGGGGATAAGGGCCTCGGGTATCAACCTATTATTTTTTTGCATTTCGTTCATTTACAGGGCTTATAGATTGATTGCCAAACCAACATATTGTGATCTGAATCCAGCGGCCCGGTCGACCGCCCGATCTAAAAGTAGCGCCGGTAGCCTATGCCAAAGAAGTCTTCGCCATTCGCGCCATAGTTGTTCATCAGGTCGTAAATGGTGCAGCGGTGGTGCAGACGCAGAAATACCTCGTCGTGTTTGTTGCCGGGTTGAGAAAACGCAGTTTCAATCATCAAAAAGTTGAGGAACTGGCTGCCCCGGCCCGCGCTGTCGCGTTCCAGCGGGCTCACGTACGGCGTGTAGGACAGGCCCAAGGGCCCCAACCGCAAATCGGTTTGCAGCACATGGTTCCAGGGGAATCCGCTCCAGCGCAGCACAGGCGCCACGGCCACCTCCGTCACGGTGGCCTGGCCCAATTGCAGCCCCACCATGCCATCGATCTCCAAGGCCAGCGGAAGCGATGCTGAACGCCACAGGGTTTTCGAGGACGTCAGCGCAAGCAGGTACTGGTCTTTAAAGTGGGCATCACCGGCCAAAAATCCCGCCGGCATGGTGTCGTAGTAAGGCCCACCGTACGCGCCCAGGCTCCATTCCGGTTCCTTCGCGCATGCGCCACACGCCAGCAGGCACGTGATCCACGCGACCAGGGAATTTTTGATGAGAGGGAGCATGGTGGGGTACTTCGAGATGTGCGACTGGCTGTTATTGCACTGCAAAGAGGCGCAGTCGCGCAGCATGCACTTTCTTAGCCTTGATCCTTTGGGGGAATTGTGGGCTCTAACGCATGCTGTACCACTGCGCGTACCGCAGCCCCGTCATACCGGCTCACTACAATCGTCTGAATGAATGGTTTTTTACAAGCGCTGCTGGTGCAACTATCCGATCCGACCTATGCGCTGGCATTGCTGTTTATCGTCTCCCTGCTCGCCGCCACCTTTGTGCCTTTGGGTTCAGAGCCATTGTTGCTGGGCTTGATCACACTGCAACCGGATTTGTTATGGCCCGCCCTGGGTGTGGTCACGCTGGGCAATACCTTGGGCGGTGTGGTGGGGTGGTGGATGGGGCGCAGCACTGCCCGCTGGATGGCGCAACGGCTGGACCCCGAACGCTCGGCCCGCTATGCGCGCGCACTGCGCTGGCTGAACAAGCTGGGCCCCGCCGCATGTCTGGGCTCATGGCTGCCCGTCATTGGCGACCCTTTGTGCGTTCTGGCAGGCTATTTGCGTTTGCCCTTGTTGCCTTGCGCGGCATACATGGCCATTGGCAAAGGCTTGCGCTACCTGGTGCTGGTTTTTGGCTGGCAGTGGTTGATGGGTGTCTGGCCTTGGGCCTGATCAGGCCAACTGGCCTGGTTCACGGCGTCTGGCCGATTTCGAAGTTGGCCATCTTTTCCAGCGCCCGCACCATGGCCGAATGGTCCCAGCCTTTGCCGCCGTGGGCGACGCAGGCGTTGAAAAGTTGCTGCGCCGTTGAGGTGTTGGGCAGCGACAAGCCCAGCGCTTTGGCGCTGGACAGGGCCAGGTTGAGGTCTTTCTGGTTCAGCTCAATCCGAAAGCCCGGATCAAACGTGCGCTTGACCATGCGGTCGCCATGCACTTCCAAAATCCGGCTGGAGGCAAACCCGCCCATCAGCGCCTCGCGCACTTTGGCGGGGTCGGCACCGGCGCGCGCTGCAAACAGCAGCGCTTCGGCAACCGCTTCGATGTTCAGCGCCACGATGATTTGATTAGCCACTTTGGCAATCTGGCCCGCGCCGCAGTCACCCACGCGGGTGATGTTCTTGCCCATCAGTGACAGCAGCGGCAATATGCGTGCAAAGGCTTCTTCTTTGCCGCCGACCATGATGGACAGCGTGGCGTTCTTGGCGCCCACCTGGCCGCCGGATACCGGCGCGTCCAGGTAATCGCAACCCAGCGCTTCGATGCGGCTGGCAAATTCCTTGGTTTCTATGGGCGAGATCGAGCTCATGTCCACCACCGTCTTGCCCGCGCGCAGGCCCTCGGCCACGCCCTTGGGCCCGAACAAAACCGCCTGCACGTCGGGGGTGTCGGGCACCATCAGAAACACGATGTCAGCGTGTTCGGCTACGGTTTTGCCGTCCGGGCAGACAGTGGCGGCGCTGTCGCGTATGCCATCGGGCACGCTGCTGCGGGTTTGCACAAACAGCGTATGGCCTGCGCTTTGCAGGTGCAGCGCCATGGGCGTGCCCATGATGCCAAGGCCGATGAATCCAATGTTGAGTGGGGTGGTGCTCATGTGATGTGTCCAGGATTTTCCAAAGGGGTGTTGTGTACGTGTGGTTCAGGCAGCTGCTGGTTTGCCAAGGGTCTGCAGCCAGCCCAAACCGGCTTCGGTGCTGGTGGCTGGCTTGTATTCGCAGCCGATCCAGCCGCTGTAGCCCAGCTTGTCCAGATGCGCGAATACAAACGCATCGTCCAACTCCCCCGTGCCCGGCTCATGCCGTCCGGGATTGGCGGCGGTCTGGATGTGGGCTATGCGCGAGAGGTGCTTGGACAGCGTGGCGCAGATCTCGCCCTCGGTGCGCTGCGCGTGGTAGATGTCGTATTGCACAAACAGGTTGTCCGCGCCGACTTCGTCGATCAGGCTCAGCGCCTGGTCGGTGCGGTTGAGGTAGAAGCCGGGGATGTCGTAGCTGTTGATCGGCTCGATCAGCAGACGCAGGCCCGATTGGCCCAAGGCCGACGCGGCAAAACGCAGGTTCTCCACCAGGGTCTTGCGCATATCCGCTTCGCTGGCGCCGGCCGGGCGTTTGCCAGCCAGGCAGTTGAGTTGCGGCACACCCAGAGCCTGGGCATAGGTGATCGCCCGGCCCACGCAGGCGCGGAATTCACCCACCCGTTGGGGGTCGCAGGCCATGCCACGGTCGCCCGCGTCCCAGTCCCCTGCTGGCAGGTTGTGCAGCACCAATTGCAGCTGGTGGCGGTCGAGCAGGGCGCGGATGTCCCTGGCCTCAAAGGCATAGGGAAACAGAAACTCCACTGCGTTGAAACCGGCCGCAGCCGCGCGCTCGAAGCGCTCCAGAAACGGCACTTCAGTGAACAGCATGGTCAGGTTAGCGGCAAAACGGGGCATGGTCAGGTCTTTCCAAAGAGATAAAAGTCGGGCGTGTTTATTCCAGAAGTCCGGCGGCCACCAGGCCTTCGCGGCCTTCGGGGTGCAGGCACACCACTTCGTCGAACTCGGTGATCGCGTTGATCTCGGTGCCCATGGCGATGTTGGTCACCTTCTCCAGAATCACCTCCACCACCACCGGCGTGCGCAGTGTATGCGCGAGGGTTTGCGCTTCGCGCAGCGTGGACTGCAGCTTGGCCGGATCGGTCACCCGCAGCGCCTTGCAGCCCAGGCCCTCGACCACGGCCTGGTGATCCACGCCATAGCCTTTCAACTCGGGGTCGCTCACGTTCTGGTTCTCAAAAGCCAGTTGCACGCAGTAGTCCATTTCAAAGCCGCGCTGCGCCTGGCGGATCAGGCCCAGGTAGCTGTTGTTCACCAGCACATGCACATAGGGCAGGCGGAACTGCGCACCCACGGCCAGCTCTTCAATCAGGAACTGGAAGTCGTAGTCGCCCGACAAACCCACCACCGTGGCGGTGGGGTTGGCCGCCACCACGCCCAGTGCTGCCGGAATCGTCCAGCCCAGCGGGCCGGCCTGGCCGCAGTTGATCCACTGGCGCGGGCCGTAAACGTGCAGGAACTGCGCACCGGCAATCTGGCTCAGGCCAATGGTCGACACATAAATCGTGTTGCGGCCAAAGGCGGCGTTCATCTCCTGGTACACGCGCTGCGGTTTGATCGGCATATCGTCGTAATCGGTCTTGCGCTGCATCAGTTTTTTGCGCTCGGCGCAGCGTTCCGCCCACTCGGCATATTCCCTCCATTGCCCGGCGGCCTTGCGCTCGCGCGCCGCTTGCACAAACAACTCCAGCGCCGCCTTGGCGTCGCTGACGATGCCCAGGTCCGGGTTGAAGACGCGCCCGATTTGCGTGGCTTCAATATCCACATGAACGAACTTGCGGCCCTGGGTGTAGACGTCTACCGAGCCGGTATGCCGGTTGGCCCAGCGGTTGCCGATGCCCAGAACAAAGTCGCTGGCCAGCAGCGTCGCGTTGCCGTAGCGGTGGCTGGTTTGCAGGCCACACATGCCGGCCATTAGCGGGTGGTCATCGGGAATGCTGCCCCAGGCCATCAGCGTGGGGATCACCGGCACGCCGGTGAGTTCGGCAAACTCGACCAACAAGTCGCTGGCGTCGGCGTTGATGATGCCGCCACCGGCCACGATCAAAGGCTTCTCCGCAGCCAGCAACATGTCAAGCGCCTTGTCGATTTGGTGGCGGTGTGCGCGCGGTTTGTAGACCTCTAGCGGCTCGTAGCTGTCGATGTCAAATTCGATCTCGGCCAGTTGCACATCAATCGGCAGGTCGATCAGCACCGGGCCGGGGCGGCCTGAGCGCATCATGTGAAAAGCCTGCTGGAACACGCGTGGCACCAGCGCCGGTTCGCGCACGGTCACCGCCCATTTGGTCACCGGCTTGGCAATGGCTTCAATATCCACCGCCTGAAAGTCTTCCTTGTACATCCGTGCCCGCGGCGCTTGGCCGGTGATGCACAAAATCGGGATGCTGTCGGCAATCGCCGAATACAGGCCGGTGATCATGTCGGTGCCCGCCGGGCCGCTGGTGCCGATGCACACGCCGATGTTGCCGGGCCGCGCCCGTGTGAAGCCCTCGGCCATGTGAGACGCGCCCTCGACGTGCCGCGCCAGCACATGGTCGATCGACTGGCGTGCGCGCAGTTGCGCGTACAGCGGGTTGATGGCCGCACCAGGTACGCCAAAGGCCTGGGTAATGCCTTCTTTTTCCATCACGAGCACAGCTGCCATTGCGGCTTTCATCTTGGCCATAGGTTTTCCTTCGGTGGGTTTGAAATCAAACAGATGGAGCGATCGTCGGGTCTCGCGGCGCTTTGTGGAACGGGTGCGCACAGCATTTGGCTTATTCCGTTTTGGAATAGCATTGCGCTTTTGTCTATGAGGGGCTGCTGTGGAACGCATCCAGGCTATTCGTTTGTTTGTTCGCATCGTCGACCTGGGGTCGTTTAGCAAGGCTGCGGCCGAAATGCGCATCGGCCAACCCGCCGCCACCAAGCAGATCGGACGCATGGAGGCGCAGCTCGGTGCGCGCCTGCTCTACCGCAGCACGCGCGGCGTCAGTCCCACCGAGATTGGTTTGCGCTATTACGAGAAGTGCAAGCTGATTTCGCAGCACGTGGAAGAGGCGGAGTCGGTCAGCGCGCTGCTGCAAACCCAGTTGCAGGGCGCGCTCAAGATCAGCACCTCGGTGGCCTTCGGGCGGCGCATCATGGCCTCGCTGACCATGCAGTTCATGGACATGAATCCGGGTTTGCAGGTGGAACTGCACTGCGATGACAGTTATGTCAACCTGATCGAGCAGGGTATCGATGTGGCCATCCGCATGGGCCGGCTCGCCGACTCCGGATTGGGCTCGCGCCACCTGGGCCTGAACCCCTGGACCATCGTCGCAGCGCCCGCCTATCTGCAGGAGCACGGCACACCGGTCAGCCCGCAGGACCTGGGCAAACACGCGGCCCTGATTTACAGCACCGTTCAGGGCGATGCCCGCTGGCAGCTCAGCGGCGCAAAGGGTAAGTCAGTATCGGTGGCGGTGCGTGGGGCTTTGCGTTCCAACAACCTGTCCATGCTGCTGATGGCTGCGCGCAAGGGCATGGGTATTGCCGCCGTGCCGCGCTATGTGGCACACGAGTCGCTGAAAACCGGTGCGCTGGTCAGCGTGCTGGACGACTGGCAATTGCCGCAGCAGGAGATCCACGCTGTATTTCCCTCACCACGCATGCTCCCGGCCAAAGTCACCCAGTTCATCGCCTGGCTGGAGGGCCAGTTTGACCAGGACTGGTGGGCGCGCAATTACAGCGCCTGACAAGGCGCTAGGGTTTCTCTGTGCAGGAACCCACTTGGTTATCACCACGCCGCCAGCACGGGCTGGGCGCGGCCACATCCAGCGTAGGGATGCCCACCATATCGATGCGTGCCACGCGGGTGCTCAAGGCGGCAACGCCCCGGCGGTCCAAGTCAAGCCGCAGGACCCAGCCGATTCGTTGGTTGGCGTTGTCGGTTTCCTTCATGATGAAGTTGCCCACGCTGTAAACAATCGGTTTACCCCGGTAGTGGGCTATGTCCTGCGTGACATGCGGGTGACCGCCGATCACCGCATCGGCACCGGCCCGCACCATACGGCGTGCCAGTTGCCGCTGGCGCGCGTTGGCCACCGGCTCGTTTTCCCAACCCCAATGCATGATGGGAATCACCAGGTCCGCGCGGTGCACGCGGCGCGCAGCGCGGATGTCAGCAACCACGCGCTCATCTTCGCTCCAGGCCGTGCCGGGCAAGTTGTGGTTCGCCTCAAAACTGCGGGGTTGGAATTCGTTGTAACTCAGCACCGCGATGCGCAGGCCTTTGCGCTCAAACACCAGAGGCGCGTGCGCCTGCCGCAAATTCATTCCCCCGCCCACTTGCGCCAAACCGGCGTTTTGCAGCAGGTTCAACATCTCCGCGAAGGCCTCGGGGCCGAAGTCACCCGAATGGTTGTTGGCCAGGGTGACCGCGTCAAAGTGCCGTTGCAGCACTGGGATCACCCGGGGGTGGGCGCGGAAGGTGAACATCTTGTCGCCCGCGCTGCCCTGGGTGGCGACCACGCATTCGATGTTGGTGATGCGGATGTCGGCGTCAGCAAAGTAGCTGGCAAAGCTGGCAAAGGGGTCGCCGCCCTGGGCGATCAACTCGCCTGCGTCAGCGTCGAGCACGCTGTCACCGGCAAAGACCAGGCTGACAGTTGGGCTGGGCGCAGGTTTCGTGCGCAATGCGCCTGCGGCCTGTGCCAGCGGAGCGACAAACAAACTCAGTGCGCACAGCCAGGCCGCCAGCGTCTGTTGGGCGTTCATGGTGCCACCCCGCCCAGCCAGCAGCTATAGATCAGCTCGCGCTCGACCGGCCCCGCGTACAGGTGCTGCTCGCCAGTGAGCAAAAAAGGTTTTTTGCCGCTGCGAAAAGGCGGCAGGTATTTGGCTTCCTGCACCATCACCGGTCGCGGGTCCTGGTCCAGATAGGCATAGAGCAGGACGTAGTCCACCCGGCTGCCTCGGCCGACCACGACCGGCTTGAAGAAAAAGCGCCCGCCGATGTCCACCGATTCGACGCCGTAAGGGTCGGCCACCGGGCGGGCGGTGATGTGGTGCGTGGTTCCGGCGTAGCTGACTTCACAGC
>CANIRI010000018.1 GCA_947469815.1 Comamonadaceae bacterium
AGGTATTCAAACCCTTGCGCGCGAACCCATTGCGGGTCATACAAGTTGCGTCCGTCAAAGATGACCGGTGTCTTCAGACTGGCCTTGATGTGGTCAAAGTCGGGGCTGCGGAACTCTTTCCATTCCGTGATGATGATGAGCGCATCAGCGCCTTGCAGGGCCAGCTTTTGGGATTCCACCATGCGCAGACCCGGCTTTTCGCCGATCTCCGCGCGCGCCGATTCCATGGCGACCGGATCGTAGGCGGCGATGGTTGCGCCACAGGCCAGCAAGTCGGCGATCAGGGTCAGGCTGCTGGCCTGGCGCATGTCATCCGTGTTGGCCTTGAATGCCAGGCCCCACAGCGCAAAGTGTTTGCCGCGCAAATCATCGCCAAAGCGCTTCTTCACCTTGTTGCCCAGCACATGTTTTTGCTGCGCATTCGCTTCTTCAACCGCATGCAGCACTTTGAGCTGCATGCCGGCTTTGTCCGACGCGGTTTTGATCAGGGCTTTCACGTCTTTAGGAAAGCAGGAGCCGCCATAGCCCGCGCCCGCATACAAAAAGTCGTAGCCGATGCGGGGATCGCTGCCGATGCCTTTGCGAACCTCCTCGATATCGGCACCCACCAGTTCGGCGAGATTGGCCAGTTCGTTCATGAAGCTGATGCGGGTTGCCAGCATGGCGTTGGCCGCGTATTTGGTGAGCTCTGCGCTGCGGATGTCCATCACGAACAAACGGTCGTGGTGGCGCTGAAATGGCGCGTACAAGGCGCGCATATTCAGCTCGGCTTGCTGGTTGTCGCAGCCAATCACGATACGACCCGGGCGCATAAAGTCCTCAATGGCCGCGCCTTCTTTCAGGAACTCGGGGTTGGACACCACGCTGAACGGGGTGCTCACCCCGCGCTTTGCCAGCTCTTCATCGATCACGCCGCGCACCATGTCGGCGGTGCCGACCGGGACGGTGCTTTTATCCACAACGACTTTGTAGTCGGTCATGTAGCGCCCGATGTTGCGGGCTGCGGCTGCCACGTACTGGGTGTCCGCGCTGCCGTCTTCGCCAGGGGGCGTGCCCACGGCAATAAATTGGATGGTGCCGAAGTGCGCAGCCGCCTCCATATCGGTGGTGAAGTGCAGCCGACCCGCCTTCACATTGCGCGCCACCATGTCGTCAAGTCCAGGCTCGTAAATCGGTAAGCGCCCCTCGCGCAAGCCTGCAATTTTGTCTGCGTCCATATCCAGACACAGCACATCGTTGCCAACCTCGGCCAGGCAGGTGCCCGTGACCAAGCCAACGTAACCGGTTCCAATGACAGTGATTTTCATAATGTAGCGGCGTAAAAAAATGAAAAGGGGTGGGGTTTAGTTATGGGCTTCGCTGCAGTCCAAGGTCCAGGCGGTTTTCTGCCACGCCACGGCTTCTTCTTGCAGCAAGTAGGCGGACTGCGGGTACTTCAAAGCCCAGGCGGCGGGGTAGCGCAGGCTCAGCATGCCGTTGGCATCCCGGCGCAACACCATGTCATGCATCTCCGGGTCACGCCGCGCATGACACAAGATCACGGCCAGGCGCAGGGCCGCCAGTTGCATGCGCAAGCTCTCTTCGTCCAGTTCAGCCTCAATCTTGCGCAGCTTGCCGCGGTGACCCAGCACCAGAACGCCCAGGCGCTGCATTTCGGCAACCGCGAAGCCCAATGCATCGGCGTTATCCAAAATGTAGGCACCATGCTTGTGGTAATCGCTGTGGGAGATGTGGCTGCCGATTTCATGCAACTGCGCTGCCCAGCCCAGCTTGCGCAGCGCCCGGTCCCACTGGGCGCGCTGCCCGTTTTGGGGCACGGGGTAGAGCTGCCGGTACAGGGCTGTAGCGACCTGCCCGACGCGACGCGCATGGGCGGCGTCGACCTGGAATTTGCTGGCCAGACGCTCTACGGTGGTGTCGCGTAAATCGCTGGTGGCATCGCGCTCACCCAGCATGTCGCAGATCAAACCGTGGCGCAGTCCGCCTTGGGCGATCTCCAGCGTATCGATGTGCAGCAGATCGAAGAGGGCGCGTAGGACGCTGAGTCCGCCCGCCAGAATCGGCCGTCGGTCTTCCCGCAGTCCGGGTAGTTTGATGCTGTCAATGTGCTGCGCTTCCACCAGGGTATCGAGCAACCAGTCCAGCCCCTCGCGGTCGATCTTGTCGGCGGGCCAACCGGCCTGGCTCAGGATGTCGCCGACGGCACTGGCTGTACCGGCCGAGCCATAGGCCTTCGCCCAGTTGGCGGCCTGGTACACATTGGTTGCGCCCTCTAAAACAGCAGCAGCGGCAACTTGTGCTTTTTGGAAATGCTTGTGGCTGAGCAGGCCGTCCGGGAAATACCGCTGTGACCACACCAAGCTGCCTACGCGGTACGACTCCATCTTGCGGGCCTGCAGTCCATGGCCTAGCGCCAACTCGGTCGATCGACCGCCGATATCAATCACCAGACGTTTCTCGTCAGAGGCGGGTAGCTTGTTGGCTACACCTTGGTAAATCAGCCGGGCTTCTTCGCGACCGGACACCACGTCAATAGGAAAACCCAAAACCTTGGTGGCGCGGGCCAGAAAAACGTCGCGGTTGCGCGCTTCGCGCAGGGTTTGGGTGGCGACCGCGCGGACCTGGTTGCGCTTGAAGCCGGCCAGGCGTTCACCGAAACGCGCTAGGCAGTTCCATCCGGCCTGCATGGCCTCCGGGGTCAGATCACGGTTGGCGTCGAGTCCGCCGCCCTGACGGACCGCCTCTTTGATGTATTCGGTGCGGATAAATTCCTGGTGCTCCACGATGCCGATTTCAAGGCGGAAGCTGTTGGAGCCGAGGTCTACTGCGGCAAGACGAAGTTCTGAAGGCATGGGAAACGGGAAGTCCAAAAGGCGGGCTTCAGAATAACAGCAAGCGGACCGCGCCCGGCGTTGCCGGACACGGGTCAGATTCACAGAAGTCGGGCCCTAGAAGATCCCGCAGAGCGGGACCATGGACTTATTTTTTGACGGGCGGGATCAGAACCGTGTCAATGATATGCACGACACCGTTGCTGGCGACGATGTCGGCCGTGGTGACCAAAGCGTTTTCGACGGTGACAAATTCACCCGCCTTGGACAAAGCCAGGGTGTCGCCATTGAGCGCTTTGACGTTGCCGTTTTTGACGTCCTTAGCCAGCGCCGCGACGGGTACGACGTGGAAGGTCAACAAATTCTTCAGCTTGGCCGGGTCTTTGGACACATCGTTCAGCACGGCAGCGGGCAGTGCTTTGAGCGCATCGTTGCTGGGAGCGAAAACAGTGAATGGCCCGGCTGAATCCAACGCACCTTGCAAATCGGCTGCGACGATCAAGCTGTTCAAAGTGCTCAGCGACGCTTGGGCTGCGATGGTTTGTGAGACCGTGACAGGCCCCGCCGCAAGGGCAAAGCCACATGACACGCCGGCCAGCAAAGCGGCGCCCAATGAGCGGCGGGTAAGGGAAAAAATTTGGGGGGTTTTCATGGGAACCATCTCCTAGGTTAAAACCCAATCGTACGAATTTTCGATGACATTTCGGTGACAGTTTTTTTCATAAAGCCTTGATTTCATGTGAAAAAACGTGGAGAAAGCCATATTTTTGTCACAAATAAGACATATACACTCCCTACAGTCTGAGGCTCCTACCCACCCACACGAGGCCTACATGAAACTCTTCCCCCGTTACACCTTCGCACTGACGCTGATTGCCGGTGCATTCGCATCGTCTGCCTTGCAGGCGCAGGAACTCACCGGAGCCGGTGCCAGCGCGCCCGCACCTCTGTACTCCAAATGGGCTGCTGACTACAACAAGTCCACCGGCGTCAAGGTGAATTACCAATCCATCGGATCGGGCGGCGGTATCAAGCAGATCGATTCCAAGACGGTTGACTTCGGTGCGTCGGACGCGCCCCAAACGGACGATGCTTTGAAGGCCAAGGGCCAAATCCAATTCCCCACGGTGATTCTGGGTGTGGTGCCCATCATCAATGTCAAAGGCATCGAGCCCGGCCAACTCAAGCTCAACGGCCAGGTTCTGGGCGACATCTATTTAGGCAAGATTACCCGCTGGAATGACCCAGCCATCAAAGCGCTCAACGCGTCCGTGAACCTGCCAGATGCAGCGATCGCTCCGGTGCGTCGTGCCGACGGCTCTGGCACCACCTTTCTGTTCACCAGCTACCTGAGCAAAGTGAACGCCGAATGGAAGGCCAAAGTCGGCGAGAACAGTGCCGTGAACTGGCCGGTCGGTGCGGGCGGAAAAGGAAACGAGGGCGTGTCTGCTTTTGTTGCGCGTCTGCCCAATTCGATCGGCTATGTGGAATACACCTACGTCAAGCAGAACAAGCTGTCGTACGTCATGTTGCAAAACGCCGACGGCAATTTTGTAGCGCCCGATGACACCGCGTTCAAGGCCGCTGCCGCCGGTGCGGATTGGAGCAAGTCTTTCAACCAGATCATCACCAACATGCCTGGCAAAGACAGCTGGCCTATCTCTGGCGCCACCTTTATTCTGATGCACGCCAAGCAAGACAACCCGGCCAAGGGTATGGAGGCGCTGAAGTTCTTCCACTGGGCCTACCAAAATGGTGACAAATCCGCTTCGGATCTGGAATATGTGCCCATGCCCAAGACCGTAGTCGCCGCTATTGAAAAATTGTGGGGCGAAGTCAAAGACGGCGCAGGCAAGCCTGTCTGGACCAAGTAATTTATTCTCAAAGGGAGTCCTCCCTGGGTTTCAGCCCCAGGGAGGATGGGTTGCGCTAGAGGCGCTGGCTCACTGGCTGTTTCGTAATGTCAAAAATCAACCATCTAAAGACTCCACGTAGCGGGCCACTTGCAGACGCATTGTTTGGCCAACTGGCCCGTGGTTGTGCGATTCTGACCTTGGCTTTGCTCGCCGCCATCCTTTTTTCGTTGACGATCAGCGCATGGCCTGCGATCAGCAAGTACGGACTGGGCTTTCTGACCAACACCGCCTGGGATCCAGTGACGGAAGAATTCGGTGGCTTGGTGATGATTTATGGAACCATTGCCACCTCACTGATCGCCTTGTTGATCGCGGTGCCGGTGAGTTTTGGAATTGCGATATTTCTAACCGAGCTGTCCCCCGCGTGGTTGCGCAGACCTTTGGGAACGGCGATTGAGCTGCTGGCCGCCATTCCGTCGATTGTTTACGGCATGTGGGGCCTACTCGTTTTCGGGCCGGTGCTGGCGACTTATGTGCAGGAGCCCCTCCAAGCCATGCTGAACGGCGTGCCGGTTTTGGGTTCCTTGGTAGAAGGCCCGCCCGTCGGGATTGGTATTCTTTCGGCGGGAATTATTCTGGCCATCATGATCATCCCGTTTATTTCTGCGGTGACGCGTGATGTATTTGAGGTGACGCCGCCGCTGCTCAAAGAGTCCGCGTATGGGCTGGGTGCGACCACCTGGGAGGTCGTCTCCAAGGTGGTTTTGCCCTATACCAAGGCGGGCGTGGTGGGCGGCATCATGTTGGGCTTGGGACGGGCCATCGGCGAGACCATGGCGGTGACCTTTGTCATTGGCAACTTCAACCAACTCGATTCGCTCAGCCTGTTCCAGGCTGCCAACAGCATCACCTCGGCCTTGGCCAATGAGTTCGCCGAAGCGGGTCAGGGCCTGCACCAAGCCGCCTTGATGTACCTGGGGCTGGTGCTGTTCTTCATCACCTTCGTCATCCTGTCGCTATCCAAGTTGTTGCTCGCGCAGTTGCGTAAAGGTGAAGGATCCAAAACATGAGCACGTCGACTAGTGCGGCTACCACCCAACAGCGGGCGCAAAAATTTGCCCACCGCAAATTCGTTAACCAAATTGCCAATGTCCTGGCGCTGGCGGCCATGGCATTTGGCTTGTTCTGGCTGTTCTGGATTTTGCTGCAAACCCTGGTGCTGGGCATCGAGGGTTTGTCCTGGGCCGCATTGAGTCAGATGACGCCCGGACCCAATGAAGAGGGCGGCTTGCTGAATGCAATTTATGGTTCGGCATTGATGGTTGTACTGGCGACCCTTGTCGGTACCCCCATTGGGGTGCTTGCGGGCATCTACTTGGCGGAGTTCGACTCCACCGGATGGCTTGCCACCGTGACTCGGTTCGTGAATGACATCTTGCTGTCGGCACCCTCTATCGTCATCGGCCTTTTTGTGTACTCGGTCGCAGTCAACCCTTTCCACACATTTTCGGCCTATGCTGGCGTGTTGGCTCTGGCGCTGATTGTGATTCCGGTCGTGATTCGGACGACCGAAAACATGCTGCAACTGGTGCCTTCCGGTTTGCGCGAAGCAGCGTATGCCCTGGGCGCCCCCAAGTGGAAAGTGATTCTCAGCATCACGTTGAAAGCCGCCCGCGCGGGTGTGATCACCGGCATTCTTCTGGCTGTTGCGCGGATTGCGGGTGAAACAGCTCCACTTTTGTTTACTGCCCTGAGCAACCAATTCTGGACATCGAACCTGGGGCAACCGATGGCGAGCCTTCCGGTGACGATTTTCAAATTCGCCATGAGTCCCTACGAAAACTGGCAAAAGCTCGCATGGGCAGGGGTGTTCTTGATTACCTTGGCGGTCTTGCTTTTGAACATCGCAGCCCGGGTGCTAACCCGCAGCAAGTCCTGAGTGCGCCAACGTTCCGGCCCATTCGCCCACCCTTCTTTATATTGTTGACCCATGTTACCTACCAACAGCCCGACGACAACGACCAAGATTGCAGTTCAGAATTTGAACTTCTACTATGGCAAGTTCCACGCATTGAAGAACATCAACCTGGCCATACCAGAGGGGCGGGTAACGGCCTTTATCGGCCCGTCCGGGTGCGGTAAGTCGACACTGCTGCGTGTCTTCAACCGCATGTTCGCTTTGTATCCGGAGCAGCGCGCTGAAGGGGAGGTGCTCCTCGATGGCCAGAACATCCTGACCAGCAAGGAAGATGTGGCCCTGTTGCGCGCCAAGGTCGGTATGGTGTTCCAAAAGCCCACGCCATTTCCAATGTCGATTTTTGACAACGTGGCATTTGGTGTGAAGTTATTCGAAGATCTGAGCGCAAGCGACATGGAAGAGCGGGTCGAATGGGCCCTGCGCAAGTCGGCGCTCTGGACCGAGGTCAAAGACAAGTTGCAGCAGAGCGGCTCCAGCCTGTCCGGCGGACAGCAGCAGCGGCTGTGTATTGCCCGGGGCATTGCCATCAAACCCGAGGTTTTGCTGCTCGATGAACCTTGCTCTGCCTTAGACCCCATTTCCACGGGCAAAGTGGAAGAGTTGATCGTTGAGCTAAAAAAAGATTACACCGTGGTCATTGTGACCCACAATATGCAGCAAGCCGCGCGCTGTAGCGATTTCACGGCCTATATGTATCTGGGTGATTTGATTGAATTCGGTGCCACAGAACAAATGTTTTTCAAGCCGCAGCGCAAGGAAACAGAAGACTACATCACCGGCCGTTTTGGCTGAATACGAATTCGGCTCAATGTCCCGCATGGCCCCGCACGCTTCTTAAGGAATGAATATGCCCGACAAACATTTATCGACGCAGTTTGACAGTGAGTTGACCGCCGTCTCCGCCAATGTGATGGAGCTCGGCGGGCTGGTTGAATCGCAGATCCTGCACGCGATCCTGGCGCTCTCGCAATTCGATACCGAAATTGCCCAGGGTGTCCGGCGCAATGAGACCCGGGTCAACGAGATGGAGGTGGAGATTGATCGTGACCTTTCCAGCATCATCGCCAGGCGCCAGCCCACCGCACGCGACCTGCGCTTGCTGATCGCCATTTCCAAGACCACCGCCAACTTAGAGCGCGCCGGCGACGAAGCGGACAAGATCGCGCGCATGGTGATCTCCATCATCAATGATGGTGCGCCGCGTTCGCTGCCGTCCCTGGAGCTGCGCGTGGCGGCTGATCTGGCCTCCGGCCTGCTGCGCAAAGCGCTCGATGCGTTTGCCCGTTTGGATGTGCAGGCGGCGCTGAGCATTCTGAAAGAAGACGACTTGATCGACAAAGAATTCGATGGGTTCGTGCGCAAACTCATCACCTACATGATGGAAGATCCGCGCAAAATTTCTGCGAGCCTGGACTTGCTGTTCTTGGCCAAAGCGCTGGAGCGTATCGGCGACCATGCAAAAAACATCGCTGAATTCATTATTTACGTCGTGAAGGGTGAAGATGTGCGCCATACGCCCATCGCAACCATTGAGTCGGTCATCCAATGAGGACCATGCCTGCAGTGCTGGTGGTGGAGGATGAGCCGGCCATTGCCGAGCTGATCGCCGTCAACTTGCGGCACAACGGATTCCGTCCTACCTGGGCCATGGACAGCGCTTCCGCGCAGCGCGAAATCGATGCAGCCGTCCCGGATTTGATCCTGCTGGACTGGATGTTGCCTGGCGAAAGCGGACTGTCTTTGGCGAAAAAGTGGCGCGCTGAGCCCCGAACCAAGGACATTCCGGTGATCATGCTCACCGCGCGCGGGGACGAGATGGACCGGGTTGCCGGTTTGGACGCTGGCGCGGATGACTATATGGCCAAGCCCTTCTCCACCAAGGAATTGCTGGCCAGAGTGCGTGCAGTGTTGCGCCGCCGCGGGCCTGACCTGTCAAGAGAAATACTGACCGTGAGTGGCTTGACCCTGGACGCAGACACCCACCGCGTCAGCTACTTTGGCGAACCCCTGAAACTCGGGCCTACCGAGTTCAAGCTCTTGCAGTATTTTTTGGGGCATGCCGAGCGCGTACACAGCCGTGGCCAGTTGCTGGACAAAGTCTGGGGAGACCATGTTTACATCGAAGAGCGCACGGTAGACGTGCATGTCAAGCGTCTGCGCGAGGCTTTAGGTGCTGCCGGGACCATGGTGGAGACAGTGCGTGGTGCCGGGTACCGGCTGACCGCAAAGCCGGTGGTGGAATCTTCGGCAAGCGCTAAAGCCGGGGCCTAGGGTCTGTCAGAGAACGCGATATTCGGTCGACTGCTTGTCAGAGTTCTCTGGCAGGTATTGTTGGCCTGCGTGGGGGCGGGCCTGTTTCTGCATTTTTTCCCCTCCATCAGTTGGTGGGCGGCAGTATGGGTTGGGATTTTCGGGATCGCCACGCTGGTCACGCAGGCGGTTGACGCCAAGCAGATAGGTCATCTTTTGCAATGGCTACGAACCGCCGATACGCCACTGCCCAGGCGCTTAGCACCCCAATGGATGGAGCTGGCAAGCTACGTCATCCGCCAACGGCGCAAGCACAAGGATCGGCTGGCATACAGTGACAAGCGCCTGGAGGACTTCCTCGCGGCCATGCAAGCTTCGCCCAATGGCGTGGTGCTAATGGACGCTGATGATCGGATTGAATGGTTCAACCAAACAGCCGCTGAACATTTCGGTTTAGACGCGCGGCGTGATGCCGAGCAGCACTTCACCAATTTGGTACGGGATCCGCTGATAGCGGCCTACTTTGCGAACCGTGATTTTCAGAACAGTGTTTTGATCGCCGGACGGTCGCTGGCGCGCTCTTCGGCGCAACGCATCTCAGTCCAAATGCACGTATACGGCCAAAACCGCAGTCTTTTGTTATCCCGTGACGTGACGGCCATCGAGCAAGCCGAGGCCATGCGCCGTGACTTTGTCGCCAATGTGTCGCACGAAATTCGCACGCCGCTCACGGTACTCGGCGGTTTTGTGGAGACTTTGCAAACCTTGCAACTGAGCGACGATGAGCGGGTTCGCTACCTGGACCTCATGTCGCAACAGGCTTCACGGATGCAATCCCTTGTGGATGATTTGTTGACCCTCTCCAAGCTGGAGGGTAGCCCGCTTCCCGCAGACTTTGGATCGGTGCGCGTGGGATCACTGATGCGCCAATGTGCTGACGAAGGGCGCGCCCTGTCGAATCTGGTGTGGGGCTGTTCCCAGGAAATCCAGCTGGAGTTCGATGATGAAGACGAGATCGCCGGATCCGAGACGGAGTTGCACAGCGCGCTGTTCAATCTGGTGGGTAACGCGGTTCGGTATACCCCGGCTGATAAATCGATTCGGGTGACATGGAGCGCTCATACCAACGGACACGGCGTTCTGACGGTGACTGACCAAGGAATCGGCATTGCAGCAGAACATATTCCCCGTTTGACTGAGCGCTTTTACCGTGTAGACAGAAGCCGGTCGCGCGACACCGGGGGCACTGGCTTGGGACTGGCCATTGTCAAACATGTGCTGCAGCGCCATGACGCGGAGCTGAAGATTGACAGCACCCCGGGCGTAGGTTCCTCGTTTCGGATGGTGTTTCCGGCGCACCGGGTTCGGCCACGCGTGACCCAATCAGCGGCGCTGGTAGACCAGGACTGAATCGCGGTACACCACAAAGTGGCTGACCACGGCGGACAGCCTCCACTGGGTCAGATCCACTGGCGTCTCGGTTTTATTGTCATCCCCGACAGCTTGCACCAATAACCAAGGGCAGTTCTCTAACTGCCAAGGGCTGGCCAGCTTGAGCTGGCCGTACCAGCGCAACGCGGCGATTTCATGGCGGTCCAGGCCCAGGGTTTGAACGCATTGGCCTTCGGGAATGCTGCGCTGCACCTGCACGGAGAGCGCCTTGTAGCTTTGGGCAAAGTCCAGCAGCGGCATCCACAGTGTGGCCAGCAGCAGCCAGCACAGCGTTGCACCGCCCGCTGGCAGCACCAGGGTCTTCCAAATGGCTGTGCGGTGTCGTCCGCTGCGCCAACGCACCAATGCCGCCCACGCGCCGCTGACCGCCAGCGCGAGGGCCAACTCCCACCACACGATGCGGGGAACATAGGCGGGTAACAGGCGCGCGACATTGGCCGCTGGGGCGGCCGGAACGCCCGTATGCATCGCGACCCAGACCACCCAGATGATGATGCCGCTCACGGAGAAAAACAGCACCGCAAACCAATCCATGAGCGCGGACACCTGCCGGTTCATGGTGACCAGCGAAAAAGCCGCCAGCGCGGCAAGTGGTGGCAGCGCCAGCAGCAATGTGGTGTCCGCATTGTCAAAGCGCAGGCTTGCCAGACAGATCGTCACCACAAAGTACAAGGGCCAGGCCAGATGGCGGTTGCTGCTCCAGTCGCGCAGCTGGCGCCGCCAGCTCCAAAGCGCCCAGACACTGATCGGCCAGGCCGGCCACATGAACCAGACCAGCATTTGCGCGTAGCCTTCCCATCGAAGCTCCGCGAAAGAAAACGGATAACCGGGCGATTGCCACAGTCCCCATGCATGGGCCATCAAGCCCGACGCCAAAGTGCACGCCAGAATCAGCAAAAGCCCCAGGCCGTCGCGCTGTGGGGCATCATCCTCTGTGACTGCGCGTGCCTGTCGCCATTCCAAAAGGGCACCCCCAACGCTGAGAATGATGGCCAGCTCAGGCGCTCCGCAAAGGGCCATACCCAGCACGCCAACGCCCGCCGCAACGGTGCCCTGCGCTTGCCGATAGGGGCGTAAGCAATAGCCAAGGAACAGCACAGCGGCGCAGGCGAGTTGCGCCACGGCCGGGGTCGATTCGTGGCCCAGCTTGGCCAGCCCCAGACAAGCTATCAAGGCGAGCAGCCCGCCGTCTGCGAGTGCCCTGGCGTAGTCTTTGGGTTTGGCCTCGCCCCCGAAAGCAAAGCGCACCGGTTGGGCCGCGCGCGCGCGCGCCAGGTAGTAAGTGCTATACCAGGTGCAAGCCAGCGCTAACACCAGCATCACCATGAAAGGAAAACGCACGGCCATATCTGGTACCACTGCGGGTGCCAGCAGCTTCAAACTGGCGGCACCCAACCAATAGGGCAACAGTCCCGGATGTTCGGTTGGCAACCCTGCCAAAGTGGGGCGGAGCCAACTGGTATGTCCGGAGGCGATTTCGCCCATGTGCGCAACCGCGACGACATCGTCATTGCGCCAGGCATCACGTCCAACAAAGCCGGCCAAGACATAGACCGCACACACCAGCAACAGCACGGAGCGGGCGAGCCTGCGCACGCCGTCCTGCGAAACAAGAGCAGGGCTGGTGGGGCTCATGGTCAATGGTGAACAGGCATGTAGAAAGAAAAAAAGGCAACGCGGGAAACCGGGTTGCCTTCGGTGGCTAGGGGCTGGCCATCCGGTGCGGATGGGCTGCAGCCACTGCCGCTGCGCTTACTTGGCAGCTGTCTTCCCAAACCGGTTGCGGAAACGCTCCACACGGCCGCCCATGTTGTCCACTGACTTCTGGGTTCCGGTGTAGAAAGGGTGCGACTCGCTGGATGTATCCAATTTGTACAAGGGCAACTCGCGCCCGTCGTCCATTTTGATCATCTCTTTGGCGTTGGCGCAAGACCGGGTCACGAACTTGAAGTTGTTGGACAGGTCGAGGAAACAGACCTCGCGGTAGTTGGGGTGAATGCCGTCTTTCATTGATTGCTCCATCGCTTGCGTTAGCCGCATCGGACCCTCGAGCAGAACCTGCCCAATCCAAAATCCGTTGTACTTGACGCGAAAAGTCCGTGATTATAGGTGTTTGGGTCCGTGTGCTGACTCCGCAGTTCAGCCGCCGCGGCGCATCATGTCGAAAAACTCGCTGTTGGTTTTAGTGGCACGCATTTGTTTGAGGACCATCTCCATGGACTCCACCTCGTCCATGCTGTACAAGAACTGCCGCAGGATCCGGGTTTTTTGCAAAATCTCCGGCTGCAACAAGAGTTCCTCGCGGCGGGTTCCGCTGCGGTTGAGCTGGATCGACGGGAAAACGCGCTTTTCATACAGGCGGCGGTCCAGGTGGATTTCCGAATTACCGGTGCCTTTGAATTCTTCAAAAATCACCTCGTCCATGCGGCTACCGGTGTCGATCAGCGCGGTGGCAATGATGGTCAACGAGCCGCCTTCTTCGACATTGCGCGCCGCGCCCAGGAAACGCTTGGGCCGCTGCAGCGCGTTGGCATCCACGCCGCCGGTCAGCACCTTGCCGCTGGACGGAACCACGTTGTTGTAGGCCCGCGCCAGGCGGGTGATGGAGTCCAGCAGGATCACCACGTCTTTCTTCAACTCGACCAGCCGCTTGGCGCGCTCAATGACCATTTCAGCAACGTGCACGTGGCGGGCAGCTGGTTCGTCGAAGGTTGACGCAATAACCTCGCCCTTGACGGTGCGTTGCATCTCGGTGACCTCTTCAGGCCGCTCGTCGACCAGCAGCACCATCATGTGGATGTCGGGGTAGTTGGCCGAAATGGCGTGGGCAATGTGCTGCATCATCACGGTCTTGCCGCTTTTGGGCGGTGCCACCAGCAAGGCGCGCTGGCCTTTTCCAATGGGCGCAATGATGTCAATCACGCGCCCGGTGATGTTCTCTTCGGACTTGCTGTCGCGCTCCAGACGCATCTGCTCTTTCGGGAACAAAGGCGTCAGATTCTCAAACATCACCTTGTGCTTGTTGCCTTCGGGTGAGTCGCCGTTGACCTTGTCCAGTTTGTTCAGAGCAAAGTAGCGTTCGCCGTCTTTCGGCGTGCGGACCTCGCCTTCAATCATGTCTCCGGTGTGCAGGTTGAAACGGCGCACCTGGCTGGGGCTGATGTAGATGTCGTCGGTGGAGGCGGTGTAGCTGGTGTCGGGGCTGCGCAAAAAACCGAAACCGTCGGGAAGAATTTCCAAAACACCATCGGCAATGATTTGTTCACCGGTGCGTGCACGTTTTTTGATGATGGCGAACATCAACTCTTGCTTGCGCATCCGCCCGGTGTTTTCAATTTCCAGCGCTTCGGCTTGGAGTAGCACTTCAGATACGTGCAGTGCCTTGAGTTCGTTCAGATGCATGAGAGTTTTCCCGCGTTGGGGGTTGCCGAAAAATCGGGGTTGAGAAGGGTGGGGGATTGTTGGTGCGCAAACAAAACCGCTGTTGCGCAAACCACTTTGACATTACCCAAAAAGGCATTGTGGGTTGGTTTCGATGAATTATGACAGTAATTTTTAATTTGTCAGTACAAACACTAGGTTGATTCTGCGGTGTTTCGGATATGGTCGCGCCTCAAACAACAATGGAGTTCCACTTGCAGCCGACGCAGGACACCTCATCTCCACACCGTTCGCCTTCGTCTGTTCCGCTCTTGCACGCCTTGACGCACTATGTGATTCCGGCGATATACAAGGAAAAGCTGGAGGGCGTTCTCGCTCAGCCCGTGCTGAGCCAGACGGACATTGCCGAATTGGCCAAGGCGGCTATGGCAGCGGACCCAGCAGCTGCACTGGCGCTGGTTAACCGGTGGCTGGTGCAAGGTTTGCCTTTGGATGCCATCTACGTCCAGGGTGTGAGCGGCGCGGCGCAATTGCTGGGTCAGTGGTGGGACGAAGACCGGGTTTCCTTTGTCGACGTGACCTTGGGTGCCAACCGACTGCAAGACTTGATCTTCAATGGCTACCGGTATTTGACGGGTGAGAATAAAAGCAGTACCCCGATGCACAATTTCACCATTTTGTTGGCCAAGCCCGCCGCTTCCCAGCATTCTCTGGGGCTGATGGTCGTCAGTGAAATTTTCAGACGCCACCATTGGCGGGTTTACAGCGACTCCCAATCCACGCCGGAAGCATTGGAGCGGACGCTGGCCGGTGAATGGGTTGATGTTCTGGGCATCAGCGTGGCCTATGAGCAGCATATTCCTACGGTGGCGCAGTCGGTCATTGTGTCGCGCCGGCACAGCGTTAACAAACATTTATGCGTCATGGTGGGCGGTCCGCAAGTCGCATTACGCCAACGCTTGGCGCAAGAGGTGGGGGCGGACATTGCCTGCGCGGATGCCACCGCGGCCACTGCCTTGGCCTATCAGTTTGTGGATCGGGTCCGGGGTCAGACCGGCGCCGCTGACAGCAGCCACTAGCTTCGTTTACGGCAGGACCAGATGGTGGCCGAATTTGTTGGCCAAAAACTGCTCCCCGCTCTCCAGAATTTCATAGCGGAAGGCTTCGGCCGCGGGCGAGAGCACCTTGGATAAGGTGTGAACCATATTCCACACGCGAAAGACCGGCGTTGCCTGCACGTCCAGGATCGCAATCTGCCCGTGATCCAGTTCCGAACCGATGGTGTGCAGTGACACAAATCCCAGCCCCAGGCCGGCCATCACTGCCTGCTTGAGCGTTTCATTGCTGTTGACCTGCATTTGCAGGCGGGGTTCCACCCGGTGGTCGGCAAAAAACTTCTGCATCGCGACCCGTGTGCCGGAACCTTGCTCCCGCACAATGAACTCGTAAGGCCGCAGGTCATCCGCCGTGAGCTGCTCCCGCTCCACCAGGGGGTGGTCACTTGCGGCCACAAACACCAGGGGATGCGCTGCAAACGGCTCGGCGCGGGTTTGCAATTCGGTGGGGGGTTGTCCCATCACTGCGATATCGACTTCGTTGTTTTGCAGCATCTTGATGAGTTGCTCGCGGTTGCCGGTACACACCCGGATATCAACGCCCGCATGTCGCGCCCGGAAATCTGACAGCATGCGCATCATGAAGTACTTGGCGGTGCTGACCATGCCCACGGTGAGCAGGCCGATTTCAGCGCGCTGCAGGCGTGCGCTCGCATCTTCCGCATCTTTCAGCAGCGCCAGAATTTTGCGGGCGTAAACCACCATGTATTCGCCGGTGGTCGTCAGGCTAACCTTTTTGCCGCTGCGATCGAACAAGGGCATGCCGACCTGCGACTCCAGTTCTTTGATCTGCATGGTCACCGCAGGCGGCGTCAGGTGCAAATTTTCTGCGGCACGGACAAAACTCAGCTGGCGGGCAACTTCATTGAAAACCCGTAGTTGCCGGAAGGTGGCATTTTTCATGGCGGCGGCCTTTGGTTGCGTGTTCGGTTAAGTAAAAGCTGAATTGGCAAGTAACAAAATAAGAATTTACCTTATTTCGCAGCGTCTCTACATTTCGCCATCCCCATTCCAAACAAGGAGCACCACGATGAGCAACAGCAGCCAAGACGCCCCCATTACCGACGCGAAAAAGCGCTACAGCGCCGGCGTTTTGAGATACAAGCAAATGGGCTACTGGGATCCAGACTACCAGCCCAAGGAAACCGATCTGATCGCCATGTTCCGCATGACGCCACAGGAAGGCGTCGACTCCGAAGAGTGCGCAGCGGCCGTGGCCGGCGAATCCTCCACCGCCACTTGGACCGTGGTGTGGACAGACCGCCTGACCGCTTGCGACCTCTACCGCGCCAAGGCCTACCGTGTCGATTCCGTGCCCAATACAGGCCCCGGCACCAAGACAGAACAGCAGTACTTCGCCTACATCGCGTACGACATCGACTTGTTCGAAGGCGGCTCGATCGCCAACCTCACCGCGTCGATCATCGGCAACGTCTTCGGCTTCAAGGCGGTGAAGGCGCTGCGCTTGGAAGACATGCGCATCCCAGTCGCCTACTTGAAGACCTTCCAGGGTCCTGCTACCGGCGTCGTCGTCGAGCGCGAGCGCCTGGACAAGTTCGGTCGCCCGCTGCTTGGCGCCACCACCAAGCCCAAGCTCGGCTTGTCGGGCCGTAACTATGGCCGCGTGGTGTACGAGGGCCTTAAAGGCGGTCTCGATTTCATGAAGGACGACGAGAACATCAACTCGCAGCCCTTTATGCACTGGCGCGATCGTTTTCTTTACTGCATGGAAGCCGTCAACAAAGCCAGCGCGGCCACCGGCGAGGTCAAAGGCCATTACCTGAACGTTACCGCCGGCACGATGGAAGAGATGTATGCCCGTGCTGAATTCGCCAAGAGCCTGGGCAGC
>CANIRI010000019.1 GCA_947469815.1 Comamonadaceae bacterium
TTCACCACTGGGATGCCGAACTTAGACAGCAACGCCGATGGTCCCAGCCCCGAGAGCTGCATCAGGTGCGGCGTGCCAACGGCACCTGCGCACAGCACGACCTCCTTGCGGGCGGTGAGAGACACCCGTTGCCCTTCTCGTACTACCTCTAGACCGCGGCAAGCCGTTACGCCATGCGCGTCGCTCACCAGCAGCAGCTTGCAGGCCTGTGTCTGAGTCCAGATGGCGAGGTTTTTCCGGCGCCGTACGTCGGCATTGAGGAACGCCTTGGAGGTGTTCCACCGCCATCCCGATTTTTGGTTGACTTCAAAGTAGCCTACGCCTTCGTTATTGCCCGCGTTGAAGTCATCACTCCGGGGAACACCCGTCTGCTGCGCCGCCTGGGCAAACGCATCGAGCAAATCCCATCGCAGGCGCTGCCGCTCCACACGCCACTCGCCCTGCCCGCCATGGAAATCAGCAGTAGGAAAACTCTGGTTCTGGTTCTTCGCATCCAGCCGGTGGTGCCACTCGTGTTGCTTGAAGTAGGGCAGGCACGACGCCCAACTCCACCGCTGATCACGTAGCTGGTCGGCCCATGCGTCGTAGTCGCGAGACTGGCCGCGCATGTAGATCATTCCGTTAATGCTTGAGCAGCCACCCAGCGTCTTGCCGCGCGGGTAGATCAACGACCGGCCGTTCAGACCGGGATCGGGTTCAGTGCGGAAGCACCAGTCGGTTTTGGGGTTGTTGATGCAGTAAAGATAGCCAACGGGTATGTGGATCCAATGGTAATTGTCCCGGCCACCGGCTTCCACCAGCAGCACCGAATTTTTGGAGTCTGCGCTGAGCCTGTTTGCAAGCAGGGCGCCAGCCGTCCCACCACCCACCACGATGTAGTCATAGCTAATTGCCGTCATGCCAAACCTGCCCGGTTTGCGTCTATGAAGTGCCCAATAGTCGTCATTCTCAAAATCCTTCACCACCTCAACATGTAATGACATCTTATCTGGGTTTTTTGGATTTTTTTAAGGGTTTATCCTTATATTCCAGTAATTTTTTGTGCTTTAAAGTTCATCATGTCATGACAACACACCTGTTTCATGTCATAAGGCTGAACAGACAGCCATTTCTTTCAACATCAATCGAGGAGTCAAAAATGAGGCGTGATTTTCTAAAGACAGCTGTTGCTGCAGGCGCCGGAATGGCGTCACTGAATGCGTTTGCACAAACCGCGAACGCCGTTGGCCTGCGTGGTAATCCAAACGACACTTACGTCATGAACGTAATGGTCAGCGGGGTGGAGTATTGGTTTCCCGTGTACGAGATGTTCAAACAATTGGGCAAGTCACTGGGTGTGAAAACCCGTTACACGGGTACGCCGGAATACGATGTCAATAAGCAACTGGCAACTTTTGAGCAACAGCTCGCGAGAAAGCCCGCTGGAATTTTTCTGCACCCCATGAATCCGGATCCTTTTATTGAACCAATCGCAAGAGCCGCGTCCATGGGCATTCCGGTTGTAACCTTTGCCGCAGACTCCCCTAACTCGAAACGCGTTTCATTTGTCACGTCCGACAACCACCGTGAGGGCACCGCAGCCGCAGATGCCATTGCTGCCGCGATGGGTGGGAAAGGCGAATATGGCGTTCTGGAAAATCCTGGGCAGGACAACCACGAGCGAAGGATCACCGCATTTATTGATCGAATGAAGTCGAATCACCCCAACATGAAGTTGGTCGGCCGCGCTGCTTCAAATACGGACGCCAATAAAGCTTATCAAGCTGTCCTGAGCATGCTGCAAGCAAATCCCAATCTTGGCGCCCTATTTATGCCAGAGGCGACTACTGCGTTGGGTGCCGCACAGGCAAAGGTAGAGTCCAAGAAAGACATCAAAGTCATGTGCTGTGACGTCAATGCCAAGATACTGGACATGATCAAGTCTGGTGATGTTTTTGCATCAATTAATCCTAATCAAGGCATGCAGGGCTTCGCGGGCATGATGCTCTTGTTTATGGCAAAAAATACACAATTGATTGATCCAATGAATGATGCCAAAAGAGCAGGACGCAATCCCATGTCTGTTCCGTTCCTTGACAATGGACTGTCGGTGGTGACGAAGACGAATGCTGATGACTTTTACTGGGACAAGTACTTGACCCGTCGCGGAACCAAAGGAATTAACGAATAAAGGCCAAGGATGCTGCTCGAGTTACGTGGAGTCAAGAAGTCATTTGGGGCAACAAATGCCCTGATTGGTGTTGATTTTTCTCTCGAAGCTGGACAGATTCATGCAGTCTGTGGCGAGAACGGCGCGGGGAAATCAACCTTGATGAAGGTGATCGACGGCATCCTTCAACCCGATGTGGGACAAATTTTTATCGAGGGAAAGCAGGTCCAAATTAAGGATCCAGGACACGCAGCCCGCCTGGGGATTTCGCTGGTACATCAGGAAATATCGCTTTGCGGATCGGCGTCTGTAGCTGAAAACATATTCATGTACGAAATCAATCAGTCAAAGAGGCTGTTGATGGACTACCAAGAATTGCAAGTGCGCGCTAAAAAGATCATCAACACCTTGGACAAGGAGATCGATACATCGATAAACGTTGAAAATTTGACCCTGTCCAATCAACAGCTTGTCGAAATAGCAAAGGCTCTCGCGCTCGATTGCAAAATCTTGATTCTGGATGAGCCAACCACGTCGTTAACAGAGGTCGAGTCAAAGTCTCTTTTTAAAATTTTACGCAGCTTGGCTAAAGGCGGAATTGGAGTTGTCTACATCAGTCACCGGATGGCTGAAATCTTTGATAACTGCTCCCACATAACCGTGCTTAGGGATGGTGCAAGTGTGTTTAATGGGTTGGTAAAAGACACAACGCCAGATGAAATCATTAGCAAAATGGTCGGCCGTGATCTAGGAAAATACTACCCTGAAAAGTCGAAAAACATTGGCACGAAACCGCTTTTTGAGGTTGTCAATGTCAGCGATGCTAGCCGTGTTAATTCGGTTTCATTTCAGATATTGCCTGGGGAAATTTTAGGAATCGCTGGGTTGGTGGGTGCTGGCAGGTCTGAAATAGCGAAAGCCATTTGCGGTCTTACCCCTAAGACTAGTGGTTCGGTCAAGATTAATGGCGAGGCTGTTGATTCAAGCTCATATCCGGCTGCACTGGCTGAAGGAATAGCCTACCTAAGCGAAGACAGGAAGTCGGAAGGCGTGTTCTTGGATCTCAGTATTCAATCCAACATCTCATCTATGGCGCTAAGCACCGTTCAGACAACTGTGATGACCGTGGATGCTGACAAAGAAAAAGTCCAAGCAGAGGAACTTGGGAAACGGCTAAAGCTTAAGGCCAGCAGTGTCACTGCCAATACTTCAAGCCTATCGGGAGGCAATCAACAAAAGGTCGCAATAGCCAAATTGCTGGCTACCAGGCCAAAAATCATTTTTATGGATGAACCAACCCGGGGTGTCGACGTCGGCGCTAAGGCAGAAATCCATCAGGTACTCAGGCAACTGTGCAATGAGGGTGTGGGAATTGCAGTCATTTCGTCTGAACTTCCTGAGATTATTGGCTTATGTGATCGGACCATCGTCATTCGTAACGGCACTGTAGCTGGACAGCTAAGCGCGTACGAAACCACTGAAGAGTCAATTTTGCGTATGGCGTCTGGAATGGCCTAGGAACGAATAAATGAAATTGAAAACAAATAATCTCCGTGAAGCCGGGCTCATAGTCATCATCGCTGTTCTTTGTTTGGTGATGTCTTTTGCTTCTGAGTTCTTTCTGACTTGGGAGAATATGCGGGCGATGTTGCTCTCGTTTGCAATTGAAGGGATCGTCGTTGTAGGCATGACAGTGCTTCTTATTGTGGGCGGAATTGACTTGGCAGTCGGCTCCGTCGTGTGCCTGTCTATGGTGATCGTAGGTGCTTTGTTTCTCCACGGATTTGACCCTTGGACAGCAAGCGTCATAGCCGTTGTAGCCAGCGCGGGCATAGGGCTATGTATGGGTCTTTGTGTCACCAAAATTGGGCTGAGTCATTTCATTGCATCCCTCGCATTCATGGTGATTGCCAGAGGTCTGAGTTTGGCCATTACGCAAGGTACCCCGCAGTCACTTTTTTCACTACCAGCAGAGTTCAAATTAATCGGCCAAGGGACGATTTATGGACTCCCAGTCGTGATCATCATTTTCGGATTAATTGTTGTAGTCAGCGACTACATATTGCGAAATTCTGTTCTATTTCGTAAAGTTTTTTACACGGGAAGCAATGAGCGCGCAGCAATGTACGCTGGTATCGATGTGAATAGCGTCAAGCTCTGGGTTACCGTACTTTGCGGAACCATGTCGGGAATCGCTGGCGTCGTCTATACCGCGCGGTTTGGTGCGGCTACGCCGACCTTTGGTGTGGGTATGGAGTTAAATGTCATTGCGGCCGCGGTCATTGGTGGAGCAAGCCTGAAGGGTGGCTCAGGAACAATTTATGGTGCTGTGCTGGGCTTGGCACTGCTGTCGGTCGTTACAAGTTCGTTAATCTTGTTGGATGTCTCTGTTTATTTTCAGGATGTTATCAAGGGGGGAATTCTGCTAGTTGCGGTCTCACTGGATCATTGGATCAACTCAAGAAAACAATCAAATTAAAGGTCAATCTTGTCCAACCTAACCTGGATCAACTCTTTCTTGTTATTCGGCATTGAGCATGAGGATACGGTAAAGATTTATTAAAAGGCTGAAATTTTGGCTGCCAGCCCTGATCGACAACTGGGGAAAATTGGGCTCCGTTACCGGGCATTCATCAATGACCGGTCATGGCCCACAAGGAACGCGCGCTTTAGCTGACCTGCACACCCTTCCAGAACGCCACGTAGCCCTTGATGTTGGCAGCTGCCTCTTTTGGCTCGGCGTAGTACCAAGCAGCGTCCGTATTCAGGTCACCATTGACGATGAGCGAGTAATAGCGTGCCTGCCCTTTCCAAGAGCAGCTAGGTTTGTGATTGCTAAAGCTGATGAACTGCCGGTTCACGGACGCCTCAGGAAAATAATGGTTACCTTCGACCATGACAGTGGCGTCGCTCTCAGCGATCACGGTATCTTTCCAAACTGCTTTCATGCGGATGCTCCTTCGGATGTCTGTTGCGCCTGCCAAGACGGTGTGGTGCTAGTTGACACTTTGGCAGCGTACGCGTCAAGTGCTTCCAAGCTGGGAACGCCTGCCTTACTATAATTAAAATCGTAAGGAAAAAAGGAAATTGCAATGTCAAACGACGCCACACTAACCAGCAAGGGGCAAACAACGATCCCCAAGGAAATTCGGGATAGTCTTTCTCTCAAGGCGGGAGATCGAATGACGTTCACCTTGATGCCGGATGACTCAGTCCTCATGCGGGTGAAATCCAAGAGCGTCACGGAATTGGCGGGCGTATTGCACGAAAAGGGTCGTAAACCCGTTCCAGTTGCACGGTTGTCCCGATGATGCTGGGGGTTGACACCAACGTTCTCGTTCGCTTTCTGGTTCGGGACGACGAAGCGCAGTTTGAAAAGGCACGAAGGCTGATCAAGCGTGAAGTCGCGGCTGGAAGCGGAATTTTTGTCAACCAACTGGTTCTCTTGGAGACCGAATGGGTGTTACGCAGCCGGTACAGCCTGGCGAAAATTCGGATCATTGAAGTCATCTCGGGCTTGCTCGAAGCAAGCGATGTTCAATTCGAGGATGAGCCGGCCATAGAGGAAGCGCTTTTCACGTGGAAAGATGCAAGCGCCGATTTCGCAGATTGTCTTATCGGCGCGAAAAACCGACGGCTCGGATGTCGAGCGACGGCAACCTTCGATGTCAGGGCTGCGAAGTTGGCGGGATTCGTTGCGGCATAGAGGTACCACGTCTGCTCACTGACAGCAGGCTTTCGGGAGTAATAGTTCCTGACCCACTCCGGAATGGAACTTTGCGCTTCTCTACGCGTGCTGCTTGGACCAGCTCTTCAGTGCGTCGTTGACTCGCGTTTGCCAACCGGCACCCGTCGACTGGAATTTTTCCAATAGGTCGGCGTCCAGCCGCAGCGTGACCTGGACTTTTTTACCGCTGACCAGTGGACGACCACGGCGCAGCTGTTTGAACTCTGCGGGACTCATTTCATAGGCATCAGGGTCTGCAGCAATCCCCAAATTGATTTGGGCGTTTTCTACGTAACTTCTTACCTCTCGCTGGTTGGCCTTGCGCAGGCTGATAACTCGTTGCAAATCACCACGAACGACGCAGGCAACACCGCACCGACGCTCCCCCATAAAAGCATAAATTGGTAGACTTGTTCGCCGTTGTCCAACGCAAAAGCAACAACGTCAACCGGGTCAATCTTCGATCAGCTTGAACGGGATGCAATGAGAAAAATATGGAGTGATCATGATGCGTCAATTTTTCATCAGTTTGTTCTTTATTTGTGTTTCGCCATTTGTGATGGCTGAGTGGCAGCTTCTTTCAGAAGCTAATCCTCAGGAATCCGACCAATATGTAGATCTGCAGGATGTGAAGCAGACAGGGCCCATGGCCATTTACAGACAGGTGCGGGTGCTCACGCAGGGAGCCGCAGTGGCGGCGAATGGCGTTCTGTCTACGATGGCGCTGTATGAATACGACTGCATGAACACCAAGTTCCGCTTGCTGCAGACATCCGGGTTCAGTCGGCTGTGGGCCGAGGGCGAAAGCATGACAGTGTCCGCGTCGAGCGGCCCCGGCCAATGGCTGCCTTTGTCCGCGCAAGCGCTGGGGCAGAAGACTTTTGATTTGCTCTGCCCAGACGGCAAAGACAACTAAGAAAAAATGCCCGCCGATACCAAAGAGTTCGGCAGCTAATTGATGCGTGAAGAGCGCCTTACTCTTTCGGTTTGAGTGCCAGTATCAATTCAGCAATCGTCTTGGCATCGGCGTCAGACACTTGGGGTTGTGGAGGCATGTAATCGTCACCCCAGACACCTGCTCCACCGGCTTTGATCTTGGCTGCCAGCGCTTCAACCGCTGCCTTATTGCCAATGTATTTGCTGGAGATCTCGTCAAACTGTGGTCCATACTTTCGTTTGTCGATCATGTGGCAAGCCATGCAGTTGTTGGTCAGCATCAATTTTTTCAGCTGATCATTCTGCGCCTGCGCAGGCTGCGTAAAGCCAAAAAGCCCGACAAGCAACACACCAGCAACCCGAAGTGAATTCAAGACTGGGGTATGGAAAGATAATTTATTCATGGTGAAAATTCAATAATGCATGTTGCAGTTGGCAAACGAGACGACGAGCATCATTCATCAAATAAAAAACGCGCTGCAAGAATGCAGCGCGTTTGATGAACGAACCCCTACGCCATTACTGGGCAGGTGCTACGCGGTAGATGCTGCCACTTGCTTCGTCGGCCACATAGAGAGCGCCATCCGCACCCTGGGACAGGTGGCGGAAGCGACCTGCAAATGTGGGCCAGAGCAACTCTTCACGCTTGGCAGATGAGCCATCTTGGGCAATGTCAAGAATGTCAATCCGGTTACCCGTGGGCGTACCGTGGATCCCGATGCCGGCGTAACCAACCGCCAGGCGGCCTTCCCATTCTTTCCACTGCTTGCCAACCAGCCACACGCTACCGCACATGCCTTGGGACAAACCGTTGTTGTTCCAAGCGGGTTTCATGGCATTGGGGTAAGCCTTGAGGTCGGTCATGGACATAAAGGCAGCGCGCTCTGCGGGCGGCACAGCACCCATCTGGTTGGGCGAATAGCCGCAGTAGTTGTCTGGGCAAGCGCCGCGACCGTTGACGTTGTCACGCGGATCCCATCCACCATTGCCGCCATTGACGACTTTGGTGACTTCATCGCTGTGCCATGGGCCGTTTTCAGACAGGTACAAGTCGCCAGAGCCTGGGCGGAACGCAATACCTTGGGGGTTGCGGAATCCATAGGCGAATATGCGCTTGTCGAAACCGGCTGGCGCGTTGTTGCCAGCGGCTGCATTCCCATCGCGGTCCACACGCAAGAGCTTGCCACGCAGTTCGGTTGGGCTTTGTGGGCCGGCACCGTTGTGGTTGTCGCCGATGGTGATGTACAGGAAACCGTCGGGGCCGAAGCGCAAACGTCCACCGTTGTGCGCGCCAGGTCCACCGAATGGGTGGTTGGACTTCATGGGCTTGTAGCCCAAGTCGTTGACGATCTCAACAATATCGAAAATCGCATCCAGCCCTGGATTGACTTTCATCCGCATCACGATGTTGTTGTATCCGCCGTAGGTACGGTTGCTGCCTTTGGAGCTGGAGTACAGGTAGATGAAGCGATTTTTAGCAAAATCAGGGTCAATGGCTACGCCTTGAACACCCGCTTGTCCGTCGCAGAACAGGTCGCTTTTGACTGCTGGGAATCCGGCACTGCCGCCTACACCAAGCAATTTATTGACACTGCCCGAGGGCAAGCGTACGGACAAGCCTTTGCATTTTTCAGTGAAAAACATCGTGTTATTTGGCAAGAAAGCCATATCCCACGGGTTTTCAGATTGCTGGAAAACTTCTGCCGTGACGGTCAACGCCATTGCGGCGGGTGTTCCCATCAGGGCCGATGCTGCTACTCCAGCAGACACCACTACCGATTTGAACGTGGTTGAAAATTTCATGCTATCTCCTAGTTGTGTAAATGGTGAGTCTTGAAAAAAACATCACCCATGAGTCAGGACCAGAAAACCCAATGCTCACAGCAGCACTTTTAGAAAACTTTCCAAAAATTGAAACTCTGCCAGAAAGAAGGTTTCCATCGAAATGGTAACTTTCAGGTGATAGCTTGTGTATCAGTAGAAATACTAGGTCGGATAAGACCCGGTAAGTGCGCCCGGTTTTTAAAAATGAATCACCGTCCGAATCGACTTGCCTTCGTGCATCAAATCAAAGGCTTCGTTGATCCGCTCCAGCGGCATGGTGTGGGTCACAAAAGGGTCTAGCGCGATCTCGCCGCGCATAGCTTGCTCAACCATGCCGGGGAGTTGGGTACGGCCTTTGACGCCGCCAAACGCGCTGCCGCGCCAGATCCGACCGGTGACCAGTTGGAACGGGCGGGTGCTGATTTCTTGCCCGGCTCCGGCCACGCCGATGATGATGCTCTCGCCCCAGCCTTTGTGGCAGCACTCCAGCGCAGCGCGCATCACGTGCACATTGCCGATGCACTCAAAGCTGAAATCGACACCGCCATCGGTCATGCCGACGATGACCTCTTGTATGGGCTTGTCGAAGTCGCCCGGATTGATGCAGTCGGTCGCGCCCATGACGCGGGCCAGATCAAACTTGCCGGGGTTGGTGTCGATGCCAATGATGCGCCCCGCCCCCGCCATGCGCGCGCCCTGCACCACGGCCAGGCCGATGCCGCCCAAACCGAATACCGCGACGGTGTCACCGGCCTTGACTTTGGCGGTGTTGCTGACCGCGCCCAGGCCCGTGGTGACGCCGCAGCCCAGAAGGCAGACTTTTTGCGGATCCGCAGCGGGGTTGATTTTGGCCAGCGACACTTCGGCCACCACGGTGTATTCGCTGAAGGTGCTGGTGCCCATGTAATGGAACAGCGGTTGGCCCTGGTAGCTCAGACGCGACGTGCCGTCGGGCATGACGCCCCGCCCCTGGGTGGCGCGCACCGCTTGGCACAAATTGGTTTTGCCCGAAAGACAAAATTTGCACATGCGGCATTCGGCGGTGTACAGCGGAATCACATGGTCGCCCGGCGCCACGCTGGTGACGCCCTCGCCCACCTCCACCACGATGCCCGCGCCCTCATGGCCCAGTACCGCCGGAAACAAGCCCTCGGGGTCATCACCGGACAGCGTGTACGCGTCGGTGTGGCACACGCCGGTGTGGCTGATGCGCACCAGCACCTCGCCTTGACGCGGCGGCGCGACGTCGATCTCCACGACCTGCAAAGGCTGCTTCGCCCCAAAGGCCACTGCGGCGCGTGATTTCATGTTCGTCTCCTGATTGGGGCAGCAATATAGCCGCCCGTCCGAACTGCCCCGCAAACCTGGGCTGGCCAAGAAAACAAGGGTTTTCCCTATATTTAATTGCCATTTGTAAATTTATATTGACATATTGAGCCGTCAACTATTACGATCACTTTGCTCTGAATTGGGTCTTCCACCAAAAGGTTTCGTCTCAGAAAATTTCTACAGATCATCATTTGTGACACCGCAAAGTCTCTTCAATACATCGGTCGCCGACCCAAGAGGCTCGCCTGTTTGGTGGAGGGCGATGTGCATGACCCGAACCCTGTATGGGATCTATTTTTTTCTCGGCGGATGCTTCAAGGTGCTGATCGGCTTGTTGTGGAGCGATGTATTGCAGGGCATGTTCATTGAGCGGCTTGACGAGATACCGCCGGATGCTTTTGCCTACGGCTACCTGACCCAATTTGCGATTCCCTGGGCTTTCGTGGTGGGATATGTCATCACCTTGGGAGAGTTGATGGTTGGATTGTTGTTCGTGAAAAACCAACATGTCAGGTTGGGCGCGGTACTGGCCCTTTTCATCACCATCAACATCGGGATCGGTGGTTTTTTCAGTTGGATCTTGCTTGGATTTATTGCTTTTCCAATGCTGCTTTTGTGTGTGTCAGAACCCGCAATGGAGCCGCCTGTAGGCGCTGTTGCGAATTAAAGAAATGGAGATCGTATGACAGTGACGGAACGGGACGAGCTTGCCAAATTTTTGTCTGGGTTGCATCAAACCCGGCTGGCCTTCGAGGATTCGTACGCCAGCTCGCAGATCAGAGAAACGGTTGCCCTGAATCCGCAGGGCCAATACGCCATGACGATGCGGTGTATCTTGTTGGAAAAAGAACTGGCCGCCCTGCGCGGTCAATCGCAGTCACCAACTTTGGCTGACGGTGATCACGCGCTGACCCCACCGCTCCAATTTCTCGGTGCAACGCTTGGTGATTGGAACGTCAACGCGCGCCCCATGCCCAAATCCGCTGCTGTGGCCGGCGCTGCGGCCAAGGCAGATATTCCGCTTCACTTATTGATGGAAGAAAAAGCCATTAATTTTTTGGGTAACAACCCATTCAAAGTCTGGACTTTCATTTTGTTCTTGACTTTCCTGGTGGTGCGTTACAAAGCTTGAGCGGTACCGCTAAGCAATAAGCGCCAGGGGCGGTCGGGGTGGCATGCGCCGCGCTTATCTATTGCAATTTGTATATGTTGGGCACCGATAACTTGATTTTCTTTTATCGGTATGCCTTGCTAGGATGCACCCAACGGGGTGCCGCGGCACCCCACACCACCCCCATTCATCCGCCAGGAACGTCCCCATGGAATCCAAAAAATACCCTGTCCGCCGCAGCCAGGCCTGGTTTGGCCGGCAGGACAAAGACGGTTTTGTGCACCGCAGCTGGCTGAAAAACCAGGGATATCCGCACGACGAGTTGGATGGCCGCCCGGTAATCGGCATATGCAACACCTGGAGCGAATTGACGCCCTGTAACGGGCACTTCCGGGAAATCGCCGAGTTTGTAAAGCGCGGGGTGTACGAGGCCGGTGGCTTTCCGCTGGAGTTTCCCGTGATGTCGCTGGGCGAGACCCAGCTGCGTCCCACCGCCATGCTGTTTCGCAACCTGGCCAGCATGGACGTGGAGGAAAGCATTCGCGGCAACCCGATTGACGGTGTGGTGCTGCTCATGGGCTGCGACAAGACCACGCCCTCGCTGCTGATGGGCGCGGCCAGCTGCGACCTGCCCACCATCGGTATTTCCGGCGGGCCCATGCTGAACGGCAAGTTCCGGGGCAAGGACATCGGCTCGGGCACGGGGGTCTGGCAAATGTCGGAGATGGTGCGCGCCGGTGAAATGAGCCAGGCCGACTTCACCGCCGCCGAATCCGATATGCACCGCTCCAAGGGCCATTGCATGACCATGGGAACCGCCAGCACCATGGCGAGCATGGTCGAGGCGCTGGGTATGTCGCTGCCGGAAAACGCGGCCATTCCCGCCGCCGACACGCGGCGCAACCGGCTGGCGCAAATGAGCGGGCGGCGCATCGTCGAGATGGTCGAGCAGGACCTGAAGATGTCGAAAATTTTGACGCGCCAGGCCTTTGAGAACGCGATCCGCACCAACGCGGCCATCGGCGGCTCCACCAACGCGGTGATCCACCTGATAGCCATTGCCGGGCGCATGGGCATACCGCTGAACCTGGACGACTGGGACCAGCTCGGCGCGCAAGTGCCCTGCCTCTTGAACCTGCAGCCCTCCGGCAAATTCCTGATGGAAGACTTTTATTACGCCGGTGGTCTGCCGTCGGTGATGCGCGAAATCCAGCACCTGCTGCACACCGAAGCCTTGACCGCCAACGGCAAAACCATTGGCGAGAACATTGCCAACGCGCCTTGTTACAACCGCGAAGTCATCAAGACACCGCAAGAGCCTTTTATGAAGGACGCGGGTATTGCGGTCCTGCGCGGCAACTTGGCGCCAGACGGCGCGGTGATCAAGCCTTCTGCGGCATCGCCCCACCTGATGCAACACCGGGGCCGCGCCGTGGTGTTTGAGAACATTGAAGACCTGCACGCCCGCATCGACAGCGACGATCTGGACGTGGACGAACACTGCGTCATGGTGCTGAAAAACTGCGGCCCGCGTGGCTACCCCGGCATGGCCGAAGTGGGCAATATGCCGCTGCCGCCCAAGGTGCTCAAAAAAGGCATTACCGACATGGTGCGCATCAGCGACGGCCGCATGAGCGGAACCGCGTATGGCACGGTCGTTTTGCACACATCACCCGAAGCCGCTGCCGGTGGCCCGCTGGCCCTGGTGCAAAACGGCGACATGATTGAACTCGACGTGGCTGGCCGCAGGCTGCATCTGGAAGTGAGCGACGCCGAGCTGACCGAACGGCGCAAACACTGGGTCGCGCCACCCGCACCCACGCGGGGTTACCAGAAGCTGTACGTGGAACACGTGCAGCAGGCGCATCTGGGCGCAGACCTGGATTTTCTGGTGGGCAAAAGCGGCGCCGCCGTGCCGCGCGATTCACACTGACACGCGCATCGCGCATTCAACCCTGCGGCAGCCCATCCGGGGCCTGCGTGACATACACGCTGGGGATGTATAAATCAGCTTTTCAACTCAGGAGCACCTCATGGGACTTTTCGACATGTTCAAAACCGAAGCACCGCAACTCACGCCTAAGCTGGCGCTGGCGGCGGGCCTGCTGTACACCATGGCATCGGACGGCCAAATTGAGCAAGAAGAAATCGGCCAATTGCAATCGGTCATCGGCCGTGACGAGCAACTGATCCAGACCGCCGTCAAGTACATGCGCGCTGTACCCTACGAGCAGTTCCTGACCGATGCCAACGCGCTGCTCAACCCGCAGCAAAAGCTGTGCGTGCTGATCAACATGGCGGATTCGCTGCTGTCCGATGGCCGTGCGGCTGCAGCCGAGCAAGCTGCATTCAATAAAGCGCTGACCGGATTCGGCATGACCGAAGACGGCTTCAAGGTCTATTTCGAGACGCTGGCAGTCAAGAACAACCGCTCGATTTTTTAATCAGGCGAAGTCCACCCAGGCGCTGCCCTGGTCGGCCGAGGCCACGCAGCGCTCCACAAAGCGAACCCCCTGCACGCCGTCCTGGCCGCTGGGGAACCATTGCCCGGCCAGCAGGTCTTTGGCCTGCGGCTCGGGTGACATGGCCAGGGCAAAGCGGCGGTACAAATTGGCCCAGGCATCGAAGTAGCCCGACGGATGCCCACCCCCCACCCGCTCAAAACGGGCCGAGGCATCCAGGTAGCCATGGCCGCGCTCGTACGTCATCTCCGGCTTGCCGATAAAGGCCACCTTGAGCTGGTTGGGCTGCTCGTCCCACCATTCAAGGCTGCCCTTCTCGCCGACCACGCGCACTTTGAAGGCGTGCGCGCTGCCGATGTTGATGGCGCTGGCCCACACCGTGCCGACGGCGTTGCCTTGGTAGCGCAGCATCACATGGGCATCGTCTTCCAAGGGCGCACGTGAGGCCACAAAGCTGCGCCGCATGCAGCTCAGGCTCTCGACCTGCAAGCCGCTGATCAGGCTGCCCATCTGAAAACAATGGGTGGCCAAATCACCAATCACATAACTCGAACCTGACACCGCAGGCGTGACACGCCATTGGATGCCGGGGTCGGCTTGCTCCACCGCAGTGGCGTGGTAGCCGTGGGCGAATTGCATATGCACCAGCCGCACCGCGCCGAGCTCGCCGTTTTGCACCATGGCGCGGGCCTGCTGCACCATCTCGTAGCCGGTGTAGCCGTACATCACACCCAGCACGCGGCCCTTGGCTTGGGCCAGGGCTTGCAACTCCAGCGCTTCTTCTAAACGGGTGGTCAGCGGCTTCTCGCAAATCACGTGCAAGCCAGCTTGCAAAGCCTCTTTGCAGATGGCGTAGTGCGAACTGTTGGGCGTGGCGATGCTGACCACCTGGATGCCGTCCGGGCGGCCGGCCTCGGCAGCGAACATGGCCTGGTAATCACCGTAGCAGCGTTCAGCCGCCAGCCCCAAGCTGATGCCGAAGCTGCGGCCCCGCTCTGCATCGATATCGAAGGCACCGGCGCACAGCTGCATCAATCCGTCGCGTGCGGCGGCGTCGCGGTGCGAGTAGCCGATCTGGCTGCCCTGGCCACCACCGACCATGCCCCAACGCAAGGGCGTGCTGAGTAGGCGCTGCTCCACAAAGGCGGTCATAGGGCCACCGGTTGTCCGCTTTGGCAGCTTTGGGTGGCGGCATCGGCCAGCTTTTGCGCGGCCACACCATCGGCGACTGTGGTTCTGAACACACCGCCGGACTGCAGCGTCTCAAAAAAGTGCTCGATCTCCAAGCGGTAAGCCGCAGCGTAGCGCTGCAAAAAGAAGGCCTCGGGTTTGTCGCTGTGTACACCGCTGGCATCCGACTGCACCACGCCGGTGGGCGTCTGGTTGCCGCATTGCAGCAGGCCTTTGGAGCCCAGCACTTCAAAGCGCTGGTCGTAGCCATAAGCCGCGCGGCGGCTGGTGTTGATCTGGCACAAGCGGCCCTTGCGGGTGCGGATGGTCACCGCCGTGCTGTCGTAGTCGCCCAGGTCTGCAATCGCAGGGTCGGTGAGGACGGAACCGGCGGCGCTGAGCCAGGCGGCCTCGTCGCCGTCGGCGCACAAAATCCAGCGGAACACGTCCAGATCATGGATCAGCATGTCGCGAAAAATCCCGCCCGAGCCTTTGATGTATTCGGCCGGTGGCGCGCCGGGGTCGCGGCTGGTGATGATCAGCATTTCGGCGTTACCGATGTCGCCTGCGGCGAGGCGGCGGCTGGCCTCGTTAAAGGTGGGGTCGAAGCGGCGCTGAAACCCGATCATGCAGGCCACACCGGCGGCCTTCACGGCCTCGGCGCAAGCCTGCGCGCGCGGGACGGAGAGGTCCACGGGCTTTTCGCAAAAAATATGCTTGCCCGCAGCTGCCGCGCGGGTGATCAGGTCGCTGTGGGTCACGGTGGGCGAACAAATGGCGACCGCGTCGATCTGCTTGTCGGCCAACACCGCCTCAATCGTGGAGACTTTCGCGCCCAGTGACTGCGCCAAGTCGCTTGCCGCCTCTGCGGACGGGTCGCAGATGGCGTCCAGTTGAACACCCGGCAGAGCAGCCAGGTTGGAGGCGTGAATGCGGCCGATACGACCGGCACCAAAAACGGCAACATGCTTCATGAAATACTTTCTTGGGGTTACTCCGGCTCACAGGGCGAACTGATGCCAGATGGGGTGAGAACTATAGTCGTGGGAAAAAACTAAACGGCGTGGGTATAGTGTGGTCATGGCACCGTACCCGCGTGCGAGAGTTCGAGGGCGTAGGCTAGCGCGATGAAAAGGCTTTGCGCCAAACCCATGGTGCTGCTGAGCGCGCGAAAACCCAGGGTCATGTGCTCCTGCACCACCAACACCGCCCGCGCCGATTGGGCAATCGGGCTGGTGCGGCTGTCGGTGATGGCAATCACCCGCGCACCGCGCCCACGCGCCTGCTCCACAACCGCCACCGTCTCTTCGGCATAGGGCGCAAAAGATATGGCCAGCATCGCGTCGCCCTTGCGCAGGGAGCGGATTTGGCCGAGCTGCATGCTGCCTATGCCCGACACCAGGCAAATGCGCTTTTCGGTGTGCTGCAGGGCGTAGTCCAAGTAGGCTGCAACGGGGAAGGCGCGGCGCGCACCGGCAATCCACACGCATTCGCTGCGCACCAGCAAATCGACCGCCTTCTTGAAGTCTGCCGGGTCCAACTTGCTTTGGAGTTCCTGCATGCCTTGGATGCTGCCGGCAACAAACTCGCGCGCGATATCAGTGCTGGAGAGTTTGCCCGGACCCCCGGCGATCAGGTCGCGGATACGGGACTGGTAATTACGCCCGGGCGCAATCTGGCGCGACAGGTTGTCACGGAAAA
>CANIRI010000020.1 GCA_947469815.1 Comamonadaceae bacterium
AGAGCGCATAGGGCCGTGCGTACACCAGGCTCACCAGCACAGCCAAACTGGCAAAACATTTCAGCCAGGCGCTCATGCTGTCACTCACCACCATATTGGAAAAGCCATACAAGGTGAAGCCGGACGCGCCAAAAAAAGCCTCTATGGCGGCTATGGCCAACAGGGTTCCAAGGGACAAAACATAGGTCAGCGTGCGCAGCGGGGACTTCACGCCCAGATCCACCAGGGCGATCACGCAGGCCATCACAAGCAGCAAAGCCTCCGGGAAAACCGCAATCCAACTGGCTTGGTCAATCATGCTGTGTCTCTCAATTCAGTGGCACTGCGGCAATTTTCGAAACTGCCACATGCTGCAGCAGCGCGGCCACAGAAGCGTCCATCACGTCGGTGAAGGGCTTGGGATAGATGCCCATACCGAGCACTGCCACGGCCAATATCGCCATCACCAGGAATTCGCGCGCGCCAATGTCCTCCAGCGCAGCCACCTTGGCGTTTGCCACAGGCCCCAGGTACACCCGCTTGAACATCCACAAGGTGTACGCCGCACCGAAAATCAATGCGCTGGCTGCACCGAATCCGACCCAGAAGTTGGCTTTGACAGCGGCCAGAATGACCATCCACTCGCCCACAAATCCTGCGGTCGCAGGCAGGCCGCAGTTGGCCATGGCAAACAAAAGCGCGAAGGCCGAAAATTTGGGCATGGTGTTGATCACACCGCCATAGGCACCAATCTCGCGTGAATGCACACGGTCGTACAAGACACCGATGCACAAGAACATAGCCGCTGAGACAAAACCATGGGCGATCATCTGCACCAGGCCGCCAGACACACCCAAATCACTGAAGACAAAAAATCCCAGCGTGACAAAACCCATGTGCGCCACCGATGAGTAGGCCACCAGTTTTTTCATGTCCTGCTGGACCATGGCAACCAGCCCCACATAGACCACCGCAATCAACGACAAGGTGATCATGAGCCCGGCCCACTCGTGCGCCGCGTCGGGCGCAATCGGCAGGGAAAAACGCAAAAATCCGTAAGCACCCAGCTTCAGCATGATGGCGGCCAGAACCGCAGATCCGCCGGTGGGCGCTTCCACGTGAACGTCCGGCAGCCAGGTATGCACAGGCCACATCGGCACCTTGACCGCAAAGGCCGCCAAAAATGCAAAAAACAAAAAGCTTTGTTCCGACCTGGACAGCGGCAAGGCATGCCAAGTCGCAAGATCAAAACTCCCAGAAGTCTGGATATACAGGTAAATCAACGCGACCAAGGTCAGCAGCGAGCCCAGCAAGGTGTACAGAAAAAACTTGAAGGCTGCGTAGATTTTGTTCGGCCCGCCCCAGATTCCGATGATCAGGTACATGGGGATCAATGTGGCCTCAAAGAACACATAGAACAGCATGCCATCGAGCGCGCAAAACACCCCGATCATCAAGCCCGACAGAATCAAAAATGCCGCCATGTACTGCTGCACCTTGGCGGTGATCGACTCCCAACTGGCGATCACCACCACCAGGTTGATGAAGGCGGTCAGCACAACAAACCACAGCGAAATACCGTCCACACCCAGGTGATAGTTGACGTTGAAGCGCTCAATCCACGGCAGGTTCTCAGCGAATTGCATCGCCGCGCTGGCATTGTCAAACTCGGCGTAGATGGGCAAGGTGATGAGGAAACTCACCACAGCGCCCACCAAGGCGATCCAGCGGGTCGCGTTCGCTTGGTCATCCCGCCCGAAGGCCAGCAGGACCAACCCGAAGGCTATCGGGGTCCATATGGCAAGGCTCAAAAGTCCCATGGGCAGATTCCTTAATTCCCGAAAAACGGAAGCCACGCCATCGAGGCCCGCAGCAGCAGCGCAAGCGGCCCGTGCCAAAGCGATACGGTCAGCAGCGCAAAAAGACCCAAGGCCATCACCAGCGCGTAGTGGTAGAGATAACCGGACTGGCCCCGGCGCACCCAGCTCGCCAGCATGGCCACGGTTTTCCAGGAACCATTGACCAGGAAGCCATCGATCAAGCGGCGGTCACCGCCCTGCCAAAAAGCAATACCCAGCAAACGGGCACCACGCGCCAACACGTTCTCATTGAACCAATCGAAGTAGTACTTGTTCTCCAACACCACCACCACAGGCCGTAAAGCGGCGCGGATAGCACGCGGAAGCGCCGGGTTGACGAGGTACATGTACCAGGCCGTGGCGACACCCGCAACGGCCAATACAAAGGGCAAGGTGGTCAGCGCATGTATTGCCATCGCCAAGGGCCCGTGGAAAGCCTCTGCAAGACCATGCATCGCGTGGTGCGTGTCTGCGTTGACATGGATCGCGTCGGACAAGAAATCGCCGAACAGCAAGGGCTCGATCGTCAGATACCCAATGAGCACCGAGGGAATGGCCAGCAGGATCAGCGGCAGGGTGACCACCCAGGGCGACTCGTGGGGCGCGTGTGAGCCGTGCGCGTCGTGGTGTCCATGACCATCGTGGTCGGCGTGGTGGCTGTCCGGGTTCTGGTCGTAGCGCTCGGCACCGTGGAACACCAGAAAATACATGCGGAAGGAATAAAAAGCGGTGACAAACACGCCCGCCAGCACAGCGAAACTGGCGAAACCGGCCGCCGGCAAATGGCTCTCCGCTACCGCTTCAATGATGCTGTCTTTGGAATAAAAGCCCGAGAACAGGGGCGTGCCGATAAGCGCCAATGATCCCAACAAAGAGGTTAACCACGTGATGGGCATGTACTTGCGCACGCCACCCATCCAGCGGATATCTTGGTTGTGGTGCATGCCCATGATGACCGAGCCCGCACCCAGAAACAGCAAGGCCTTGAAGAAAGCATGGGTCATCAGGTGAAAAAGCGCGACCGAGTAGGCTGATGCGCCCAAGGCCACCGTCATGTAGCCCAGTTGGGACAGCGTGGAATACGCGACCACCCGCTTGATGTCATTTTGGATGATGCCCAGAAAGCCCATGAACAAGGCGGTGATGGCCCCGACCACCAGCACCAGGTTCAAAGCGGCATCCGACAGCTCGAACAAGGGCGACATCCGCGACACCATGAAAATACCGGCCGTCACCATGGTGGCGGCGTGGATCAAGGCCGAAATCGGGGTCGGGCCTTCCATGGAATCCGGCAACCACACGTGGAGCGGGAACTGGGCCGATTTACCCATAGCGCCGATGAACAGGCAGATACAAATCACCGTCAGCAAGGACCACGAAGTACCCGGCAGCGTCAGCGGGACCAGGGCCTGGGTTTGGGCAAAGACTTCCGTGTAATTCAGGCTGCCGGTGAACGCGGCAATGAGGCCGATACCCAGAATGAAGCCGAAATCGCCAACCCGGTTGACCAAAAAGGCTTTCATGTTGGCGAAGATGGCAGTTGGCTTGTTGAACCAAAACCCGATCAACAGATACGACACCAGCCCGACCGCCTCCCACCCGAAGAACAACTGCAAGAGGTTGTTGCTCATCACCAGCATCAGCATGGAAAAAGTGAACAGGGAGATGTAGGCAAAGAAGCGGTTGTAGCCCTCATCCTCGTGCATGTAACCGATGGTGTAAATGTGCACCATCAGCGAGACGAAGGTGACTACGCACATCATCATGGCGGTCAAGCCATCCACCAGAAAACCGATCTCCATCTGCAGCGTGCCAACAGTCATCCACTGGTAGATAGTCTGGTTAAAACGTGCGCCCTCGGTGGCCACGCTGTGCAATGTCATGGCCGACAAGATGAAAGAAATCAAAACGCCCAAAATGGCCAGGCTGTGGGTGGTACGGCGCCCAATCCAGTTGCCGCCCAAGCGGGTGCCCAGCACGCCGGCCAGCAAAGCACCGGCCAGCGGGGCCAGGGGAACGGCCAGCAATACCGTGGAGGACAAGGTTTGGCTCATCTGCTTAGCCCTTGAGGGTATTGAGTTCGTCCACGTTGATGCTGGATTTGTTACGGAATAAGAGCACCAGAATCGCCAGACCTATCGCCGCTTCCGCAGCGGCCACGGTGAGGATGAAGAACACGAAAATCTGTCCGTTCATGTCGTTGAGGTAGTGGGAGAACGCTACGAAATTGGTGTTCACTGCCAGCAGCATCAGCTCAATGGCCATCAACAACACAATGAGATTGCGCCGGTTCATGAAGATGCCGACGATGGACAGCGCGAACAGCACCGCGCCCAAAGAAAGAAAGTGACCCAATGTGACCGTCATGGTTTGACCCCTGGTGCGGGCGCAGCGGCTTCACCAGCCTCAGACGGCGGAGCCTGCGGCGCAGCGTCGACCCCGCTGGAATCCATCTTGAGTACGGTCATCCGGTCTGAGGCGCGCACGCGGACCTGCTCGCCAGGGCTCACATACTTGCTGTCTTTGCGCGCACGCAGCGTCAGCGCAATGGCAGCAATCATGGCCACCAACAAAATGGCCGCAGCAATTTCCACCGGGTACAGGTATTCGGAATAGAGCAGCTGGCCCAGCTGCATCGTGTTGGGCAGATCCGATGCCGCTTGCGGCGCTGGCGCAGCCACCCGAAAGCCGCCCATCAAGACTGCAGACATCTCCAGCGCCATCACCACACCCAGCAGCGCAATCAAGGGGAAATGCACCCAGAATCCTTCGCGCAAGGCCTCGACGTTGATATCCATCATCATCACCACGAAGAGGAAGAGCACCATCACAGCGCCCACGTACACCAGCACCAAGGTGATCGATAAAAATTCAGCGCCCAGCAGCATCCACACCATCGATGCCTGGAAAAAAGTCAGCACCAGGTACAAGGCCGCGTGAACCGGATTGCGCGATGTGATCACACGGAATGCCGCAAACAACAGCACCGTTGAAAACAGATAGAACAGTCCGGTGGTGGTACTCATAGCAGACAACTTTCGGGCGGTGTACTAGCGGTATTTGGCATCGGCTTGTTTGGCTTGGGCAATCTCGCCCTCGTAGCGATCGCCCACGGCCAGCAGCATGTCTTTGGTGAAATACAAATCACCGCGTTTTTCGCCGTGGTATTCCAGGATGTGGGTCTCGACAATCGAGTCGACCGGGCAACTTTCTTCGCAAAAGCCACAAAAAATGCACTTGGTCAGATCAATGTCGTAGCGGGTGGTGCGGCGCGATCCGTCGTCGCGCACCTCGGACTCGATGGTGATGGCCATGGCCGGACACACTGCCTCGCACAACTTGCAGGCGATGCAACGCTCTTCTCCGTTTTCATAACGGCGCAGCGCATGCAGGCCCCGGAAACGCGGGGAAATCGGCGTTTTTTCTTCCGGAAACTGCACCGTGACTTTGCGACGGAACAGGTAACGCCCGGTCAGCGCCATGCCCTTGAACAACTCGATCAGCAGGAAGCTGTAGAGAAAATCCTTCAGCGAAAAGGGCGCCGGTTTGTGGGTAACGAAATGGTTTGCCATGGTGCCCGCCTTCACTTCCAAATGGTCCATGAGGTCTGCATCCACAGACCGACAACGACCAACCAAATCAGGGTGACGGGGATGAAGACCTTCCATCCCAAACGCATGATCTGGTCATAGCGAAAACGCGGGAACGTAGCGCGCACCCAGATGAACAGGCTGACCACGGCAAAGGTTTTGACGCCCAGCCAAATCCATCCGGGGATCCAGTCCAGCGCGGCCACCGGCGCAATCCAACCGCCCAAAAACATGACTGCGGCCAGAATGGACACCAGCCACATATTGGCGTATTCGGCCAGGTAGAACATCGCGTAGGACATGCCGGAGTACTCGACCATATGCCCGGCCACGATCTCTGCTTCACCCTCGACCACGTCAAATGGGTGGCGGTTGGTCTCTGCCATCCCTGATATGACATAGACCACAAAAATCGGCAACAGTGGCAACCAATTCCAGGACAAAAAGTTCAACCCCTGGCTGGCAAACATGCCCTCGCCTTGCGCCACCACAATCGCCGTCATGTTCATGCTGCCGGTGACCATCAAGACCACAACCAGGCAGAAACCCATGGCAATTTCATAACTCACCATTTGGGCGGAGGCCCGCAGCGCGCCCAGGAACGAGTACTTGGAATTCGATGCCCAACCCGCAATCACCACGCCATACACCTCCATGGAGGTGATCGCCATCACGAATAGCAGTCCGGCGTTGACGTTGGCCAGCGCCACATCCGGGCCAAAAGGCACGACCGCCCAGGCTGCCATCGCGGGCATGATGGTCATCACCGGCCCAATAAAAAACAGGCCCTTGCTGGCTTGGGTGGGGACCAAAATCTCTTTGGTCAAGAGCTTGAGCGCATCGGCAATCGGCTGCAACAAACCCCAGGGGCCGACGCGGTTGGGGCCGATACGGACCTGCATCCAACCCAAAAATTTCCGCTCCCACAAGGTCAGATAAGCCACCGCGCCCAAGAGCGGCAACAACACCAGCAGAATTTTCAGCAAAGTCCACAGAACAGGCCAGGCCACAGCCGTCCACCCGTAGGAAGCAGACAGGCCTAAACCGGCGGCGTAGAGCATGTCACCCACGGCGGGCACCTCCAGCGCCTTGGGCATCCGCCGTCATTTGCAAGGAACTGGCCCGCCGCACCAATGCGTCTAAGCCATAAATCGGGGCTACGCATGGGGTTACCGTGCTGGCGCTGAAATCAGGGTGCGCGGGCGCTGCGTTATTCAATCGTGAGGCATCGACCATGGCGGGGATGCCATCGGCGGGAAAAATGCTTTTCAAGACATCTTGCGCGGAATCGAATTCAAAACCAGTCAGACCCAGCATATTGCCCAGCACGCGCCAGACTTTCCACGCCGGACGCGCATCGCCCAAGGGGCGCACCACCGCGTGGAAACTTTGGATGCGGCCTTCGGCATTCACAAATGTGCCGGGGGCCTCGGTGAACGGAGCGATGGGCAGCAGCACGTCGGCGCAGTCCAGGTTGGCCTTGAACGGGCTGAGCGACACCACCATCTGGGCCTTGGCAATCTGGGCGACCGCATTCGCACCGCCCGCACTGTCCTGCCCCGGCTCGACCTGCATCAGGAAGACGGCCTTCAAGCCGCCCGCCAACATGGCAGCGGCATCCATGCCGTCAGTCTGCGGCATGGCACCCACCAACTGGGCACCCACGGTGTTCGCGGCCTCGCCCAAATAACCCACCGTGGAGCCGGTTTGCTCGGCAATCCAGTTGGCCACCGCCAGCAGCGCAGCAGCGCGGGGGTGGTGGGCAGCAGCATTGCCCAATAGAACGGCTTTGCAGGTCCCACCGCGCAAAGAGAGCGCAATCGCCTTGGCTTGCATGTCGGGTGCGCCACCGAAAGGACATGCAACACCCAATTCGTTGGCAAGGGCGAATGCCACATTGCTCAAGTGGGCCAGCCAATCGGCCGGCGACGCCACATAGGCATTAGCCACCGGCATGGCCCATTGGGGCGGCGCGTCCGCGATGGTGTTGAGTTGGCAGCCGTTGCGCACCGACTGGCGGATGCGCTGGGCGAACAGGGGATGGTCCTTGCGCAGATTGGAGCCCACGACCAAGGCGCGGTCCAAACGGCTCAAATCGGCGATAGGCATGCCCAGATAGCGGACGCCGGGCGCGGTCGTGAATTCGGCGTGGCGCAGGCGGTGGTCCATGTTGTCGCTGCCCAGGGCTCGCATCAGCTTGGTTGCCAGGTGCAATTCTTCGAGAGTGCTGTGCGGACTGAGCAGTGCCCCCACAGAGCGCGCGCCGTTATCGGAAATGATGCTCTTGAGGCCTGTGGCCACATATTCCAACGCGGTTTGCCAGTCCACCGTGTTCCACACACCACCCTGCTTGATCATGGGCGCAGTGAGACGATCCGGGCCGTTCAGTGCCTCGTAGGAGAAGCGGTCGCGGTCCGCGATCCAGCACTCGTTGACCGCTTCGTTTTCCAGAGGCACCACGCGCATGACCTGGTTGTTCTTGACCTGCACCACCAAATTCGCACCGGTGGAGTCGTGCGGGCTGATGGACTTGCGACGCGACAACTCCCAGGTGCGGGCGCTGTAGCGAAAAGGCTTGCTGGTCAGCGCGCCCACGGGGCAGATGTCAATCATGTTGCCTGACAGCTCCGAATCCACCGTGTCACCGACAAAGGTTTCAATCTCAGAGTGCTCGCCGCGGTGCGACATACCCAGCTCCATGACACCGGCAACTTCCTGGCCGAAGCGCACGCAACGGGTGCAATGGATACAGCGGCTCATTTCGCGCATGCTGATCAGCGGGCCCACGTCTTTGATAGCCACCACGCGCTTTTCTTCCTGGTAGCGCGACGACGAATCACCGTAGCCGACCGCCAGGTCTTGCAACTGGCATTCGCCGCCCTGGTCGCAGATGGGGCAATCCAGGGGGTGGTTGATGAGCAAAAACTCCATCACCGATTGCTGCGCCTTGACAGCTTTATCGCTCTTGGTGCGAACCACCATGCCCTGGGTCACCGGCGTCGCGCAGGCCGGCATGGGCTTGGGGGCTTTTTCGATGTCCACCAGACACATGCGGCAATTGGCCGCAATACTGAGCTTCTTGTGGTAACAAAAATGGGGGATGTACGTACCCGCCTTTTCGGCGGCGTGCATCACCATGCTGCCTTCGAGCACTTCCACTTTTTTACCGTCGAGTTCGATTTCAACCATGGTGGTGCGCCTCAGACATAGGCACCGACCACGCAGGTCTTGTGCTCAATGTGGTGTTCAAATTCCTGGCGGAAGTGCTTGAGCATGCCGCGCACGGGCATGGCCGCCGCATCGCCAAGGGCGCAAATAGTGCGGCCCATGATGTTGCCCGCAACGCTGTCCAGCAGCTCCAAATCGCTGGCGCGGCCGTGGCCGTTTTCAATGCGGTCGACCATGCGCCACAACCAACCCGTGCCTTCGCGGCATGGGGTGCACTGCCCGCAGGACTCATGCGAATAAAAGTAGGACAGCCGCTGCAAAGACTTGACCATGCAGCGGGTATCGTCCATCACGATCACCGCGCCTGAGCCCAACATGGAGCCCGCTTTGGCGATGGAGTCGTAGTCCATGGTGATGTCCATCATCATGGCGGCGGGTAAAACCGGTGCCGACGAACCGCCGGGTATTACCGCCTTGAGCGTGCGCCCGGGGCGCATGCCGCCCGCCAACTCCAGCAGCACCGGAAATGGCGTGCCCATCGGCACCTCGAAATTACCAGGGTGCTGCACATCACCGCTGACCGAGAAAATCTTGGTACCGCCGTTATTGGGCTTGCCGCAGGCCAGATAGGCCGCACCGCCGTTGCGGATGATCCACGGCACCGCTGCAAAAGTTTCCGTATTGTTGATCGTGGTCGGTTTGCCGTACAAACCATAGCTGGCAGGGAACGGTGGCTTGAAACGCGGCTGGCCCTTTTTGCCCTCCAGCGACTCCAACAGCGCCGTCTCTTCCCCGCAGATATACGCACCAAAACCGTGGCTGGCGTGCAACTGGAAATTGAAAGCGCTGCCCAGGATCTTGTTACCCAGAAAGCCGGCGGCGCGGGCTTCTTCAAGCGCCGCTTCAAAGCGCTCATAGGTCGTGAAAATTTCACCGTGGATGTAGTTGTAGCCCACGCTGATACCCATGGCATAGGCAGCAATCGCCATGCCTTCGATCACTGCGTGCGGGTTGAACTGCATGATGTCGCGGTCTTTGCAGGTACCGGGCTCGCCCTCATCGGAATTGCAAACCAGGTACTTTTGACCGGGGAACTGGCGTGGCATGAAACTCCATTTCAAGCCGGTCGGGAAACCCGCGCCGCCGCGTCCGCGCAAGCCCGACTCTTTGACCGTGGCAATCACCTGGTCTTGGGTCAAGCCTTCGCCACCGTCAGCCGCCAATATCTTGCGCAAGGCCTGGTATCCACCGCGCGCTTCATAGGCCGCAAGACCCCAATTGCTTCCATCCAGATCGGCCAGAATCTGCGGCTGAATATGGCGACCGTGGAATGAACTCTCAGCGCCCGTGGCAGCAAAGCCGGCCAGCAGTTGTTCGATACTCATGCCGCACCTCCTTCTGCGCGCAAGCCGTCGACCAAAGCGTCCAAGCGCTCGTGGCTCATGAAGCTGCACATGGTGCGGTCGTTGACCAGCAAGACCGGCGCATCCGCGCATGCACCCTGGCACTCGCTTTGTTGCAGGGTGATCAAGCCGTCGGGCGTTGTCTCGCCCAGACGGATACCCAGCTTGGCCTCCAGATGCTGCAAGGCCTGCGCACCGCCGCGCAACTGGCAGGGCAAATTGGTGCACACGTTGAGTTTGTAGGTACCCAGCGGTTTCTGGTTGTACATGTTGTAGAAGGTGGTGATCTCATGGACCGCTATCGGCGCCATGCCGAGATGCTCTGCCACCGCACGTTCGCTGTCGGAGCTGACCCAGCCCTGCTCCTGCTGAACGATAGCCAGGCAGGCCATCACCGCAGACTGCGCCTGGTCGGGCGGGTACTTGGCAACTTCGCGGTCAAAGCGCGCTTTGGTGGCATCCGAGATCATCGATCAATCTCTCCAAAAACAATGTCCATGGTGCCAATGATGGAAACCGCATCGGCAATCATGTGCCCCCGCGCCATTTCGTTGAGACCCGCCAGATGCACAAATCCTGGAGGACGGATCTTCAAGCGGTAAGGCTTGTTCGCACCGTCGCTGATGAGGTAAATACCGAACTCGCCTTTGGGATGCTCCACCGAAGCATAAGCCTCGCCAGCGGGGACATGGAAACCTTCGGTGAACAGCTTGAAGTGGTGGATCAGCTCTTCCATATTGGTCTTCATCGCCTCGCGCGCCGGTGCCGCAACCTTGTGGTTATCGGTGATCACCGGGCCGGGGTTGGCTTTGAGCCACTGCACGCACTGGGCGATGATGCGGTTGGACTGCTTCATCTCTTCCATGCGGACCAAATAGCGGTCATACACATCCCCGGTATGGCCTACCGGGATATCAAAGTCGAGCTGGTCGTAGACCTCGTAGGGTTGCTTCTTACGCAGGTCCCAGGCGATGCCTGAGCCACGCAGCATGGGGCCGGTGAAGCCCATATTCAAAGCACGCTCCGGCGTGACGATGCCGATGTTCACGGTGCGCTGCTTCCAGATGCGGTTGTCGGTCAGCAGCGTGTGGTATTCGTCCAGGCAGGCCGGAAAACGCTGCGTGAAATTTTCAATAAAGTCCAGCATCGAACCCTGGCGGTTCGCGTTGAGGTCGGCAATACCTTGCGCATTGCGAACCTTGCTGGCCTTGAACTGGGGCATGCTGTCGGGCAGGTCACGGTACACGCCGCCGGGACGGAAATAGGCGGCATGCATGCGCGCGCCGCTGACCGCCTCGTACATATCAAACAGGTCTTCGCGCTCGCGGAAGGTATAGATCAAAATCGTCGAACTGCCGCAGTCATTGCCATGCGAGCCCAGCCACATCAAATGGTTCAGCAAGCGGGTGATTTCTGCAAACATCACGCGGATGTACTGGGCGCGCACCGGCACGTCCAAGCCCAGGAGTTTTTCAATCGCCAGGCAGTAGGCGTGCTCATTGCACATCATGGACACATAGTCCAAGCGGTCCATATAGGGCAAGGACTGGATGAAGGTTTTGCTCTCCGCCAGTTTTTCGGTAGCGCGGTGTAACAAACCAATATGCGGGTCAGCGCGCTGCACCACTTCGCCATCGAGCTCCAGAACCAAGCGCAAGACACCGTGCGCAGCAGGATGCTGGGGCCCGAAATTCAGGGTGTAGTTTTTGATATCAGCCATGTCGGCACACGCTCAATGCAGGCCTCCGTAGTTGTCTTCGCGGATGATGCGCGGCGTGATTTCACGCGGCTCAATCGACACGGGCTGGTAGACCACCCGGCGCTGCTCGGCGTCATAGCGCATTTCCACATGACCGGAGACCGGAAAGTCTTTGCGAAAGGGATGGCCGATAAAACCATAGTCCGTCAACAAGCGACGCAAGTCGTCGTGCCCCTCAAAGATCACGCCGAATAAATCGAAGGCTTCGCGTTCAAACCAGTTTGCCGAATTCCACACCGTGGTGAGCGACTCCACCATCGGCATATCGTCATCCGGTGCGAAAACCTTCAGGCGAAGGCGCTGGTTCAGGCTGACCGACAACAAGTGGCTGACCACGCAAAAACGCCGGCCCTCATATGCGCCGTCGCCATACGTGGAATAGTCCACAGCACACAAATCCAGCAGCTGCTCAAAACGGCAACCTGCAGCATCCCGCAACAGTTCTGCCGCCTGCAAGTAATGCTCTGCATCAACGACCACGGTGACTTCACCCAAGGCCAGAGCAATATGCTTCACGCGCGCGCCCAATGCAGCTTCCACCGCCTGCAGCGTCGCCTGGGGATGAACAGAATTGTCAGACATGGAGCAGCGCCGGTTCAGGCGCGGGCAATGGTTTGGGTTCGGCGGATTTTTTGCTGGAGCTGCAAAATTCCGTAGACCAATGCCTCGGCAGTGGGCGGGCAACCGGGCACATAGACATCGACTGGAACAATCCGGTCGCAGCCCCGCACAACGGAATAACTGTAGTGGTAGTAGCCGCCCCCATTGGCGCAGGAACCCATGCTGATCACCCAGCGCGGCTCGGACATCTGGTCGTACACCTTGCGCAGTGCGGGTGCCATTTTGTTGCACAAGGTGCCCGCCACAATCATCACGTCCGATTGGCGGGGGCTGGCGCGAAAAACCTCCGAACCGAAACGGCTGAGGTCATAGCGCGAAGCCGCAGCGTGCATCATCTCGACCGCGCAGCAGGCCAGGCCAAAAGTCATGGGCCAGATCGAACCGGTCTTGGCCCAGTTCACCACGGAGTCATAACTCGTGGTGGCAAAACCTTCTTTGAAAACGCCTTCAATCATGGTGCATCACTCCCAATCGAGAGCGCCTTTTTTCCACTCGTAGACAAAGCCCACAACCAGGATAGCCAGAAAAATCATCATGGTCCAAAAACCCACAGGGCCAATTTCGCGCAGCGACACGGCCCATGGAAACAGAAATGCAATTTCCAGATCGAATAGGATGAAAAGAATGGCCACCAGGTAGTAGCGAACGTCGAACTTCATGCGGGCGTCTTCAAACGCCTCAAAGCCGCATTCGTAGGGAGAGTTCTTCGCAGGGTCCGGGCGATTCGGCCCGAGAAAGTAACCCAGGACCTGGGGCACGACGCCAATGCCTATGCCTACCAAGATGAAGACGAGTACCGGGAGATAGTTTTCTAAATTCATGTCCAGGTTCAGGTCAACGATAAATAGTAATCCGCTCTGGTGCCGTCGGCGAGACTCGAACTCGCACAGCTTTCGCCACTACCCCCTCAAGATAGCGTGTCTACCAATTTCACCACGACGGCGGTTTTGCTACTGCGGATGGCATGAGGGGCCTTGCGACTATTTGCTCTCCGGCAACGCGCCGAGTTTACCCCTATTTACCCGTCAATTAAGGTTGACAACACGAGGCTGCATCGACTCACTTCACCGGAATGGCTGCAGCACCCGAAGCCGGCACAGCAGGCTCAGATGGAGCGCTCGCAGCGGGCGCAGGAGCGGCCTGCGTTGCGGCTTGACGCTCCAACACGCTGCTTCCCTCGGTGGGTCGCAAATTGCCGAAATACGCCAATGCAAGAGTCGCACTGAAAAACACGGTGGCCAATACGGACGTGCTGCGCGACAAGAAATTCGCACTGCCCGAAGCGCCAAAAAGACTGCCGGAACCGCCACTGCCAAATGCAGCGCCCATATCAGCACCCTTGCCGTGTTGCATGAGGATCAAGCCGATCATCACAACGGCAGACAACATCTGAACCGTCAGTAGCGTAGTAATCAAATAATTCACATCAAACCCCTGATAAACCTGAAAGGCCCGGCGCTATCCGGCGCAGGCCACAATCGCCAAAAAATCAGCCGCTTTCAGCGACGCTCCACCGACCAAGCCACCATCGATATCGGCCTGGGCCAACAGTTCAGCAGCATTCGCCGCATTCATGCTTCCGCCATACAAAATCGGAATGCGCGCCGCCGCCGTAGTGGCCGCCAACAACTGCGCCCGCAGCACCGCATGCACCGCCTGCGCCTGCGCGGGCGTTGCAGTGAGGCCGGTGCCGATCGCCCATACTGGCTCATAGGCCAACACAATTTCACTCAAGCAATGGCCATTGCGCTGCACCACGGCAGACAATTGCCGACGTACCACGGCCTCGGTTTCACCGGCCTCGCGCTGCGCCAGGGTTTCGCCGACGCACACCACCGGCGTGATGCCGCTGGCCAACGCAGCCTGCGCTTTGCGCGCCACCAGTTCATCGCTCTCCGCGTGGTACTGGCGGCGCTCAGAATGCCCCACCAGCACATAGCGCACACCGAATTCGCGCAGCATCGCGCCCGACACTTCACCCGTGAATGCACCACTTGCTTGGGCAGACACATCCTGAGCCCCAATCGCTATCGCACGGCCGCTGAGCAGCGACTGCAATTGCACCAAATAGGGCGCTGGCGCGCAAACAGCGATCTCGCAATCCGCATGCCCCAAGCCTTGCTTCAGTAAATCCAAAAGCGCCGCATTCGCCGCCAAGGAGCCGTTCATTTTCCAGTTACCGAAGATGCGTTTTTTCACACCGTCTCCCACTGCAAAACCACTTTGCCGATGTGATGACCTGCTTCCATCAACGCATGTGCAGCGGAGGCCTCTGCCGCCGGCAAGACCGAATGGATAACGGTACGGACTTTGTCGCTTTCCAGCAGCGGCCACACGTTGGCGTGCAGTTCGGTGGCAATCGCACCTTTGAAAGCCACAGGCCGAATCCGCAAAGTGGAACCGGTAATGGTGAGGCGTTTGCGCAGCACCAAACCGGCATTCACTTCGCTGTTAATTCCGCCTTGGACCGCGATGATCACGATACGGCCGTCTTCGGCCAGGCAACGCACTTCGCGGGCTAGGTAGTCGCCGGCCACCATGTCGAGAATCACGTCGACCCCGCGCTTGGCGGTGATGCGGGCAATCTCTTCCACAAAGTCCTGGGTCCGGTAATTGATGACGTGGTCCGCGCCCAACTGGGTGCAGGCCGCACATTTTTCGTCGCTGCCTGCGGTGGCAATCACCGTGGCACCAAAGGCCTTGGCCAACTGAATCGCCGTCACGCCAATTCCGCTGGTGCCGCCCTGGATCAACAGGGTTTCACCGGCTTTGAGCTGGCCGCGGTCAAACACATTGCTCCACACCGTGAAGAAGGTCTCCGGCAGCGAAGCCGCCTGCACCGCCGTCATGCCGCGCGGTACCGGCAGGCACTGCGGAACCGGCGCAACGCAGTACTGCGCGTAACCGCCTCCAGCAACCAATGCACACACCATGTAGCCGACCTGCAAACCTGCCGCAGCCATGGCCTGGGCATCGCCCGAGATGATTTCGCCCGCAATCTCCAGACCTGGAATATCGGAAACGCCAGGGGGCGGTGGATAGCCGCCGGAGCGTTGCAACAAGTCCGGCCGGTTGACGCCGCTGGCATGCACGCGCACCAATACCTCGCCCGCAGCCGCCACCGGCATCGGGCGCTCCGTCAAGTGAAGCACTTCAGGCCCGCCAAAGCTGGCGATTTCAATGGCTTGCATACTGGCAGACATCAGTCAGCGCGGATAGTCAGGCTGGAATCAACCCTGCTCGTGGTCGTGCGTGGGACGATCGAGCAAAACCTTCATAGACAGCTTGATGCGGCCTTTTTCATCGGTTTCCATGACCTTGACTTTGACAACCTGGCCTTCGGTCAGGTAGTCGCTGACTTTCTCGACCCGCTCATGCGCGATCTGGCTGATATGCAGCAGACCGTCCTTGCCAGGCAGCAAATTGACCAACGCGCCGAAGTCCAGAATCTTGGTGATCGGGCCTTCGTAAATCTTGCCGATTTCGACCTCTGCGGTGATCTCCTGGATGCGGCGCTTGGCTTCCTCAGCCTTGGCCGGGTCGCTCGATGCGATGGTGATCGTGCCGTCTTCCTCGATGTTGATTTGCGTACCGGTTTCTTCGGTCAGTGCGCGGATCACTGCTCCGCCCTTGCCGATCACGTCGCGGATCTTGTCGGGGTTGATTTTCATGGTGAACAGGCGCGGCGCGAAGTTGGAGACTTCGGTCTTGGCCTCGGCCATGGCTTCTTGCATCTTGCCCAGAATGTGCATACGCGCCTCTTTGGCTTGGGCCAAAGCGACTTGCATGATTTCTTTGGTGATGCCCTGGATCTTGATGTCCATCTGCAGTGCAGTGATGCCGTGGGTGGTACCGGCTACTTTGAAGTCCATGTCACCCAAGTGATCTTCGTCACCCAAGATGTCGGTCAGCACGGCGAAGCGGTTGCCATCCTTGATCAAGCCCATGGCGATGCCGGCCACGTGCGCCTTCAAAGGTACGCCAGCGTCCA
>CANIRI010000021.1 GCA_947469815.1 Comamonadaceae bacterium
CCAAAACCCCATGCACACCAGGCCCAAGCCGGCCGCTCCCCACAGCGAAATGGATTGAGCCTGTCCGCTCAAACGTCCCCATTCCCAGGCCGCCGCAACCATCAGCGCCACAGTGCACAAAACAAAGTAAAGCGGGTCGGCGGCAAAAAGTGCAGGCAGCAAAATCGACAACAAGAGGGCCGCTGTGATGACACGTTGGCGCAGCATGGGATCCCGCGCCTCGGATTAAGCGGGAACGACCGCGGGTGCGGGCCGGGTCCGGCCAAAACGCCGCTCCCGGCTGGCGTAAGCCTCCAGCGCCAAGTCCAACTCCGCAGCGTCAAAGTCCGGCCACAACGCAGGACTGAAGTAGAGCTCGGAGTAGGCGCACTGCCACAGCAAGAAATTGCTCAAGCGGTGCTCGTCCCCGGTGCGGATCAACAAATCCGGGTCCGGGCAGGGAGCCAAAGACAATGCCGCATTCATGCTGGCCTCGGTAATCGACGTACCGGCCGCAGCCAATCGGGCCGCCGCATCCACAATGTCCCAACGCCCGCCATAGTTAAAGCAGACATTCAGGATCATCTCCTGATTCGCTTGCGTAGCCCGCTCTGCATTCTCTAATACAGTGCACAAATCGGGTTCCAAACCGTGCCGGCTACCCAAAAAACGCACTCGGATGCCACGGGCGTGCAGAGCTGACAATTCACGTCGCAGTGCCGCATTCAAGAGCTCAAGCAAACCGGACACCTCACCCGTTGGACGACTCCAATTTTCCGAGGAAAAAGCGAAAACCGTCAGGATGGGAATACCGCGACCAATACAGGCCTGTATCACCGTTTTCAGCGCATCTACACCCCGCTTGTGGCCGGCCAGTCGCGGCAGATGGCGCTTTTGCGCCCAGCGTCCATTGCCATCCATGACGATGGCGATATGCTGGGGCGACTTCTTGACTGGCGGCATGTGGGTATGGCGTCTGGCAAGGCCTAAACCGCCATGATGTCTTGCTCTTTGGCTGCGACCAAGCGGTCCACATCGGAAATATGGCGGTCGGTGAGCTTTTGGATGTCGGCTTCCGAGCGTTTTTGCTCGTCTTCGGAGGCGAGTTTGTCTTTCACCAACTTTTTCACCGCATCGTTGGCATCGCGACGCAAGTTGCGGACGGCAATCTTGGCGGCCTCCCCTTCATTGCGAACGACTTTGGTCAGTTCGCGGCGGCGCTCTTCGGTCATCATCGGCATGGGCACACGGATCAGATCGCCCATACTTGCCGGATTCAATCCCAAATCGCTCTCGCGTATGGCCTTTTCAATCTTGGCGGTCATGGTTTTTTCCCATGGCTGGATGCCAATGGTGCGGGAATCGATAAGACTCAGATTGGCAACCTGGCTCAACGGCAACATGGCGCCGTAGTAATCCACATGCACGGTATCCAGCAATGCCGGATTGGCGCGCCCGGTTCGCACCTTGGTCAAGGTGTTCTTCAAGGATGCGATGGACGATTCCATCTTGGCACCCACTTGTTCTTGGATGGCTTGCAAACTCATGTTCCCACTCTCCTCCAAATCACAGATGAACCAGGGTGCCTTCGTCCTCGCCCATCACCACGCGCTTGAGGGCTCCGAGCTTGAAGATCGAAAACACTTTGATCGGCAGATTCTGGTCACGGCACAAAGCGAAGGCGGCGGCGTCCATGATTCCCAGGTTGTTGCGCATCGCCTCATCAAAAGTCAGATGGCTGTAACGGGTTGCATTGGGATCTTTTTTGGGATCGGCGCTGTACACGCCATCAACCTTGGTCGCCTTGAGCACAATTTCCGCACCGATTTCCGCGCCGCGCAAGGCGGCAGCCGTGTCAGTTGTGAAAAACGGGTTCCCGGTGCCGGCCGCAAATATCACCACCTTGCCTTCTTCGAGATACTGCAAAGCCTTGGGCCGCACATAGGGCTCAACGACCTGCTCAATACCGATGGCGGACATCACGCGGGCCGTCAATCCCGCTTTGTTCATGGTGTCGCCCAGGGCCAGGGAGTTCATCACAGTCGCCAGCATGCCCATGTAGTCGGCGGTTGCGCGGTCCATGCCCACCGAGCCACCCGCCACGCCCCGAAAAATGTTTCCGCCGCCAATCACAACCGCGACCTGCACGCCCATGCGGGTCACCTCGGCGACCTCGCCCACTATGCGCACAATCGTGTCGCGGTTGATACCAAAGGCATCGTCACCCATCAGGGCCTCGCCGGACAACTTGAGTAAAAGGCGGCTGTAGGCGGGGCGGGCGGGGGTCATGCTTGTTTCCATCAAAAGACCGGCGGGAGGAATGAAGCGGACAGCATCAAGCGGACTGTTTGGCCGCAGCCACCTGGGCAGCCACCTCGGCCGCGAAATCGTCCACCCGCTTCTCGATGCCTTCACCCACCACATAGAGCGTGAAACCCGTGACCACGGTACCTGCAGCCTTCAACATCTGCTCGACGGTTTGTTTGTCGTTCTTGACGAACGCTTGGTTGAATAGGGAGACCTCTTTGAGGAATTTCTGTACGCCGCCATCGATGCGCTTTTTCACAATCTCTTCCGATTGCACGGGCTTGCCGGCGGCCGTCGCCACAGCAGCGTCTTCAGCGGCCTTTGCGGCAGCGACAGAGCGCTCGCGCTCGACCAATTCGGCAGGCACCTGATCAGACGACAAGGAAACCGGCTTCATGGCAGCCACATGCATGGCCACGTCTTTGGCCGCCGTGCGGTCACCCTCGTACGCCACCAGCACGCCAATGCGGGTGCCGTGCAAATACGAAGCGACATGCGTACCAGCGGCCGGGCGATCGAAACGCCGGAAAGTCATGTTTTCGCCGATCTTTCCGATCAGGCCTTTGCGGACGTCTTCCAAAGTCGGACCGAAGCCATCTTGGGAATAAGGCAAGGCCGAGAGGGCCGCAACGTCAGCCGGATTGTGCTGTGCCACCAGCGACGCCGCCGCATTGGCCAATGCCAAGAAGCTGTCGTTTTTGGTGACGAAATCGGTCTCGCAATTGACTTCCAGCATAGCGCTGGCATCCGCGCTGGTACCCAACACAATGACGCCTTCAGCGGTAACCCGTGCAGCCGCTTTACCCGCTTTGCTGCCGAGTTTGACGCGCAAAATCTCTTCTGCACGGACCATATCGCCCTCGGCCTCGGTCAGCGCCTTTTTGCATTCCATCATGGGGGCATCCGTCTTGCCGCGCAATTCAGCGACCATGGAAGCGGTAATCGTAGTCATATCAGTCTCTCCGTCATCAAACTCTGTTCAAAAAACTAAAAAAAAGGGGCCCGCAAGCCCCCTTGGTCAGCGCCAGCGGCTTTAAGCCGCCTCGCTAACCTCCACAAATTCGTCCTGCGACTCGGCAACCACCGCGTTCAACACATCATCCACGGCATTGGCGCGGCCTTCTAGCACCGCATCGGCAATACCACGGGCATACAAAACCACTGCCTTGGACGAGTCGTCATTGCCGGGAATCACGTAGTCAATGCCTTCCGGGGAATGATTGGAATCGACAACACCGATCAACGGAATGCCCAGTTTGCGCGCCTCCGCAATGGCAATCTTGTGGTAGCCCACATCGATCACAAAAATCGCATCCGGCAGCGCGGCCATATTTTGGATGCCGCCAATGTCTTTTTCCAGCTTTTGCAACTCGCGGGCAAACATCAGTTGCTCTTTTTTGCTCATGCTGTCCAGCCCGGCTTCTTGCTGGATTTTCATATCCTTGAGCCGCTTGATGGAGGTCTTGACCGTCTTGAAATTGGTCAGCATGCCGCCGAGCCAGCGCTGGTCGACAAAAGGAACACCGGCGCGGCGCGCCTCTTGGGCCACCACATCACGGGCTTGGCGTTTGGTGCCAACCATCAAAATGGTTCCGCGCTTGGCCGACAGTTGGCGCACGAACTTGCTCGCCTCCAAAAACATCGGAAGCGATTTTTCCAGGTTGATGATGTGAATTTTGTTGCGATGGCCAAAGATAAAGGGGGCCATCTTGGGGTTCCAGAAGCGGGTCTGGTGTCCAAAATGGACGCCGGCTTCCAACATTTCGCGCATAGTGACTGACATATATTGCTCCAAAGGTTAGGTCTAAAACCCGCTCACAAACCGGAAGCACCGCGTATTACGGGCTCCAGCACCTTGATGGAACGGGTTTGGGATTAACTGAGGCAGTCGAACTGGCCCTAGCCGCGCGAGTTTACACCAGCCGCAGTGGAGGCGGGCTTTACATCGTCTCAGCTCGAGACGACTTCCTCAGACTTCGACTTGCCCTCTTTCTTGGGAAGGGGCTGGATATCGAGGATGACCTCGGGTTTCTCCGCATCGCTGTCATCGATTTCAACCGTCAAACGGCCACCATCGACCAAGCGGCCAAACAGCAACTCGTCTGCGAGCGCGCGGCGAATGGTGTCCTGAATCAGCCTCTGCATCGGGCGGGCACCCATCAAGGGGTCAAAACCTTTTTTGCCCAAATGCTTGCGCAATTTATCCGTGAAAGTGACTTCGACCTTTTTCTCTGCGAGCTGCGTCTCAAGCTGCAACAGGAACTTATCGACCACACGCAGGATCACGTTCTCGTCCAGCGCCTTGAAGCCCACGATGGCATCCAATCGGTTGCGGAACTCAGGCGAGAAAAGGCGCTTGATATCGGCCATCTCATCACCCGCTTCACGGGGGTTGGTGAATCCGATGGTCGCCTTGTTCATCGTTTCAGCGCCCGCATTGGTGGTCATGATGATGATCACGTTGCGGAAATCAGCCTTACGCCCGTTGTTGTCAGTCAGCGTGCCGTGGTCCATCACCTGCAGCAACACATTGAAAACATCCGGATGGGCTTTTTCAATTTCATCGAGCAGCAAAACGCAATGCGGCTTTTTGGTAACCGCCTCGGTCAGCAAACCACCCTGGTCGAATCCCACGTAGCCCGGAGGCGCTCCAATCAGGCGGCTGACGGCATGGCGCTCCATGTACTCACTCATGTCAAAGCGAATCAAGTCAATGCCCATGATGTAGGCCAGTTGCTTTGCGGCTTCCGTCTTGCCCACGCCGGTGGGCCCACTGAACAGAAATGCGCCGATGGGCTTGTCACCCTTGCCCAGGCCAGAACGCGCCATCTTGACCGCCGAGGCCAAAATGTCCAGCGCCTTGTCCTGCCCAAAGACCACGCTTTTGAGGTCACGGTCCAAGGTTTTCAGCTTGCCGCGATCGTCGTTTGACACATTGGCCGGCGGGATGCGGGCAATTTTCGCCACGATTTCCTCGACCTCGGTTTTGGTGATTGTCTTCTTGCGCTTGTTAGGGGGCAGAATTTGCTGGGCCGCACCCGCCTCATCAATGACGTCAATCGCTTTGTCCGGCAGATGCCGGTCGTTGATGTATTTGGCGCTCAACTCGGCCGCAGCCTGAAGCGCCGCAACGGCGTACTTGACGCTGTGGTGCGCCTCAAAACGCGACTTCAGTCCTTTGAGAATTTCCACCGTTTCCTCAACCGTCGGCTCGGTCACATCGATTTTCTGGAAGCGCCTTGACAGCGCCGCGTCCTTTTCAAAAATACCCCGGTACTCGGTGAACGTGGTCGCGCCGATGCACTTGAGCTGGCCCGAACTCAGGCTGGGTTTCAGTAAGTTGGAGGCGTCCAGGGTGCCGCCCGAGGCCGCACCAGCACCGATGAGCGTGTGGATTTCGTCAATGAACAAAACGGCTTTGGGCCGGTCCTTCAGCGCTTTGAGCACGCCCTTGAGGCGCTGCTCAAAATCACCCCGGTACTTGGTGCCTGCCAACAGCGCGCCCATGTCTAATGAGTACACCACCGAGTCCTTCAGCACTTCCGGCACGTCGTTTTGCGAAATGCGCCAGGCCAGGCCCTCGGCAATCGCGGTTTTTCCAACCCCCGCCTCACCCACCAACAGGGGATTGTTTTTGCGGCGGCGGCACAAAATCTGGATGACCCTCTCGACCTCGTACTCGCGGCCAATCAAGGGATCGATCTTTCCGTCCTTGGCCATCTGGTTGAGGTTTTGGGTGTACTGCTCCAGCGGCGAGGATTTTTCATTTTTCTCGGTCGCAGCTTCTTCGCCCTCGGAAGCCGACTCATTGGACTTGGTGGGCTCAGGCGGATCATTCTTTTTGATGCCGTGGGCGATGAAATTCACCACATCCAAGCGGGTCACGCCTTGCTGGTGGAGGTAGTAGACCGCGTGCGAATCTTTTTCACCGAAGATAGCCACCAGCACGTTAGAGCCCATCACCTCTTTTTTGCCGCTGCCCGTGGACTGCACGTGCATGATGGCGCGCTGAATCACACGCTGAAATCCCAAGGTCGGCTGGGTATCGACGTCATCCGATCCAGCAACCTGCGGCGTGTTGTCCTTGATGAAATGGGTCAAGGATTTGCGCAAATCATCGATTTGTGCAGCGCACGCGCGCAGGACCTCGGCTGCACTGGGGTTATCCAGCAAAGCCAGCAGCAAATGCTCGACCGTAATGAACTCGTGCCGTTGCTGACGCGCCTCCACAAAGGCCATGTGCAAACTGACTTCTAACTCTTGGGCGATCATTTCGCTTCCTTTATAAGATCATCCGTTTCCGACAGCTTACTTGCAATGCACGCATCGCAGGGGCCTGCCGGCGCTATATCCCTAAGACTCCACTGGCTCACTGACACACTGTAACGGGTGGCCTGCTTTGGCGGCAGCATCCAGCACCTGATCCACTTTCGTGGCCGCCACATCCTTCGAATACACACCGCACACGCCGCGCCCATCCAAATGGATTTTCAGCATGATTTGGGTCGCCGTCTCGAGATCGCGACCGAAAAACTGCTGAATCACATACACCACAAACTCCATCGGGGTGTAATCGTCGTTCAGCATCACCACCTGGTACATCTGGGGCGGTTTGGTTCGCTGGGTACGCCGCTCTAAAACTACCGATCCACCGTCATCCTGTGACGGCCAATGCGCCGGTTTCGCGGGTTGGGTCGGGGGGGTACTTGCCATCAAATCATTCTAGCGCTCGACGCGTCATCGCCATGGCATCTACCGCACACACGAATCGACACCGCCAGTGCAGAGAAATGGGGCAACAGTACAGGCTTTCAAGTAGCGCGGGGCATAAAAAAGCCGCCTGGAGGGCGGCTTTTGCGGAAATGGATGAACAATCCACACAAGGCCAAGCCGCCTCTGGGGCAGCCAGGCGGCGCGTGACTACATTTGATCGATCATGACCTGCCCGAAACCGGAGCAACTGACCTGCGTGGCCCCCTCCATCAGACGGGCAAAGTCATAAGTTACTTTTTTGCTCAATATGGCCTTTTTCATGGACACGATGATCAGATCCGCGGCCTCGACCCAGCCCATATGGCGCAACATCATTTCTGCTGAAAGAATCTCTGAGCCGGGATTCACGTAGTCTTTGCCCGCATACTTTGGCGCGGTTCCGTGCGTGGCCTCAAACATCGCCACGGTATCGCTCAGGTTGGCGCCGGGTGCAATTCCGATGCCGCCAACCTGCGCAGCGAGCGCGTCCGACACATAGTCGCCGTTCAGGTTCAGGGTCGCAATCACGCTGTATTCCGCCGGGCGCAGCAGAATTTGTTGCAAAAATGCATCGGCAATGCTGTCTTTTACCGTGATTTCGCGGCCCGTCTTCGGATTTTTGAACTTGCACCAGGGTCCGCCGTCAATCATTTGGGCGCCAAACTCGCGCTGTGCCAGCGCGTACGCCCAATCGCGGAACCCACCCTCGGTGAATTTCATGATGTTGCCCTTGTGCACGATGGTCAAGCTGGGCTTGTCGTTGTCAATCGTGTACTGCAAAGCCTTTCGCACGAGGCGCTCCGTACCTTCGCGGGACACCGGCTTGACGCCGATGCCGGAGGTGTTGGGGAACCGGATTTTGGTAACGCCCATCTCCTCCTGCAAAAACTTGATCAGCTTTTGCGCCTTGGGCGACTCGGCTTCAAACTCGATACCGGCGTAAATATCCTCGGAATTTTCCCGGAATATCACCATATCGGTCTTGTGCGGTTCTTTCACCGGGCTGGGCACGCCGGTGAAATATTGCACCGGCCGCAAGCACACATACAAATCCAGCTCCTGGCGCAGGGCCACGTTCAGGGACCGGATGCCGCCACCGACGGGCGTGGTCAGTGGGCCTTTGATGGAGACCACGTAATCACGGATCGCGTGCAGGGTTTCTTCGGGCAACCAGACGTCAGGGCCATACACGTGGGTCGATTTCTCACCCGCAAAAACCTCCATCCAGGCAATCTTGCGCTTGCCGCCATAGGACTTGGCAACCGCCGCGTCAACCACCTTGATCATCACCGGCGTGATGTCCAGCCCCGTACCGTCACCCTCGATATAGGGAATGATGGGTTGATCCGGCACGTTCAAAGACATGTCCGCGTTGACGGTGATTTTTTGGCCGTGGGCCGGAATTTTGATGTGTTGGTACATGGTTGGCTTGCTTTTGTGATGGTGGTCATCAATGTCGGACGCTGCGGAGAATTCTATTCCTGAAAATTACGCGATACTGTCAGCGAAGCCCTTGATGCCCCATGACCCTGCCCGCCAAAAGCCTCCTCTCACCCGCTCGCCGCTCGTGGCTGATAGCCGCCCTGGCACTGGTCGGCTTCGGCTTGGCGCACGCACAAAAGCCTCAAACCAGCTTGCCCCGGGCCGCGCTCAGCATTGGCATGTACCGTATTGACGCCCAAGTCGCGACCACCAGCGAACAACACGCCACCGGGCTGATGTTCCGCACCGACATGCCGCAGCAGGAGGGCATGCTCTTCGTCTTTGAGCGGCCAACCCAGCAATGTTTTTGGATGAAAAACACCCTGATCCCCTTAGCCGTGGCTTTTGTTGCCGACGACGGAACCATCGTCAACCTCGACGAGATGAAAGCCCAAACCCTCAATGCCCACTGCTCGGAAAAGCCGGTGCGCTATGTGTTGGAAATGAACACCGGCTGGTTTTCCAAAAAGGGCCTGAAAGCCGGCAACAAGCTCCAAGGCCAGCCCTTCGATTCCGCACAACCATAAAAAAACCGGCCCAAGGGCCGGCTTTTCTGGGCTGAGCCCCCGCACTCAGGCGAAATTGGCCTGCGCGAATTCCCAATTCACCAATTTATCCAAGAACGCCTCGACAAATTTGGGGCGCATATTGCGGTAGTCGATGTAGTAAGCGTGCTCCCACACATCAACCGTCAACAAGGCCTTGTCAGCGCCAGTCAGCGGTGTACCGGCGGCACCGGTATTGACGATATCCACCGAACCATCGGCCTTTTTGACCAGCCAGGTCCAGCCGGAGCCGAAATTACCGACGGCGGATTTGACAAACGCCTCTTTGAAGGCCGCGAAGCTGCCCCACTTGGCATCAATCGCTGCAGCCAACGCGCCAGTGGGAGCGCCGCCGCCGTGCGGCTTCATGCAATGCCAGAAAAAGGTGTGGTTCCAAATTTGGGCCGCGTTGTTGTAGATACCGCCGCTGGACTTGCGGATGATGTCTTCGAGTGACATCGCTTCAAACTCAGTGCCTTTTTGCAGGTTATTCAGGTTCACCACATACGCGTTGTGGTGCTTGCCGTGGTGAAACTCCAGCGTCTCTTGGGAGTACACGGGGGCCAGGGCGTCGATGGCGTAAGGCAGTGCGGGAAGGGTGTGTTCCATGGATTCCTCTAGTTAATGGGTAACAGTTTGAAAGCGCAGATTGTAGAAATTATTTGGTCTCGACGCTGAGGGTCTGCACGGTCAGCCTTCCATCGTGCATGTGCGCACGCAAGCGCTGCCCCGGCTGGACCCCTTGCGCGCTGCCCACGCCGCGACCATCCACATCGGTAAGCCACGCGTAGCCGCGCGCCAAAACCAGCGAAGGATCCAGCAACCCGAGGCGCAGGGCAGCGGCATCCAGCCGGGTGGTGTGCCCGGTGACCATCTTCGCGACCGCGCGTTCCAGAGTCTCTGTTGTGCGAAGAAGCCGCGCAGCACCTTGCGACAGACCCGCCTGCGCGGCGAATGCGACACGGTGCTCGCAATCGCGCAGCCTCTGCCGCATCGCGTGCACACCCGCCGAAGGCCTGGCGATCCGCGCTTGCAGGGTGTCCAGGTGCTGCGCCTCGCGATCAAGCGCCCGCAAGCTCACCGCCTGCAGGCGCTGCGCTGCGTCGTCCACCGCGTCGCGCCACAGCACGGTTGGCTGCGCCGCCATCTCGGCCGCCGCGGTGGGCGTGGGTGCGCGCAGATCGGCGACAAAATCAGCAATCGTGAAGTCAGTTTCATGGCCAACGCCGCTGACCAAGGGAACCGGACTCTGCGCGATCACCTGCGCCAAGGTCTCGTCATTGAAGGCCCACAGGTCTTCCATCGACCCGCCGCCACGCACCAACAAAATCACATCGATAGGGCCATGCGCAGTGGCCTGCAAACGGTAGATTTTTTGCAGCGCGGCGCAGAGTGCCTGGGGCGCGGCCTCACCTTGCACGGCCGCAGGTACGACTGTTACGGGAATATGGGGCACGCGCCGCTGCAAGGCCGACAACACGTCGTGCAAGGCGGCGGCGCCCAGCGAAGTGACCACGCCGATACCACGTACCAAATTTGGCAGCGGGCGTTTGCGCTGCGCATCAAAAAGACCCTGCGCCTGCAAGCGCGCCTTGATCTGGACAAAGCGCTCAAACAAGGCACCCTGCCCGGCCCGACGCATCGCCTCCACGACCAGTTGCAACTCGCCGCGCTGCTCGTACACACCCAAACGCCCTTGGAGCTCGACCTGATCCCCATCGCGTGGACTGAAATCGAAGGCGGTAGCTACCCGCTTGAAGGCTGCGCAGCGGATCTGCCCCGTGGCGTCCTTGAGGTTGAAGTAGCAGTGTCCGCTGGCTGCGCGCACGAATCCGCTGATCTCACCGCCCACCCGCACCGGGTTGAACTGCGACTCCAGGCTGGTGCTGATGGCCTTGCACAAGGCCCCCACCTCCCACATGCGCAGCGGCGAGTTGCCTGTAGCAGGCTGCTCTTCGGAGTTCAATCAGGGGACTTTCTGTGGAGAGGTCAGGGAAGTGCGGAGTAAAGGGCAGCGGCTGAACCGGGTGCCAGCAAGTCGCAATTTACATCGCCAAGGCACACGCCATAATTGCAGTTGCGCAACCCGCCGAAAGCACCACCTTGCTGTCCATCATACAAGCCGCCGGTTGGCCGATCTGGCCGCTTATCGTGTGCTCGGTACTGGCCCTGTCCATCATCATCGAGCGATTTGTGAATCTGCGCACCGCGCGCGTGGCACCGCCCAATCTTTTCAACAACATCATCACCCGCGCCCGCGCCAAAGCCCTGACCAACGAAGAGATTGCGGCCTGGGAAACGGGCTCCCTGCTGGGGATGGTGCTGTCCAGCCCGCTGCGGTTTTTGCAGGAACATCCCCGCTGCTCGGAAGAGGAATTGAAAGAGGCCATGCAAAACGCCGGGCAAGAAGCAGCCATGCGCCTGGATCAATACCTCTCCGCCCTGGGCACCATTGCATCGGTAGCGCCCCTGCTCGGGCTGCTCGGCACCGTGGTCGGCATGATTGAGATATTTGGCGCACAAGGCACCGCGGGTGCTATTGCGAACCCGACCCAGCTGGCGCAAGGCATCTCGATGGCCCTGTACAACACCGCCTTCGGTTTGGCGGTTGCCATTCCTGCGCTAATTTGCTGGCGCTATTTCCGCAACCGGGTCGACGCCTACTTGCTGTCCTGGGAAATCCAGGGCGCGCAGTTGCTCGGGCAACTCAAATCGCTGCGCCGCTGAGTCCGCTGCGTGCCCATGAAATTTCGCCGCCGCCGCGCAGAGGAGCCCGAGATCAATTTGATCCCGTTTATCGACGTTTTGTTGGTGGTGCTGATCTTTTTGATGCTCTCCACCACCTTCAACCAGCTCACGCAAATCCAAATCACGCTGCCCACGGCCAACACCGAGAAGCAAAACACAGCACCGGAAACGCTAACCTTGACCATCCAGGCCGACGGACGCTACAGCCTGAATCAGCAAGCGATCAAAGCGACCACGGTCGCGGACATCCAAGCCGCATTGCAGTCGGCGCAGATCGGACCGCAAACGGTGCTCGTCATCGCCGCTGACCAAAACGTGCGCCACCAGTCGGTGGTCTCTGCCATGGAAGCGGCGCGGCGCAGCGGCCTGAGCCGCGTGACCTTCGCCGCGCAATCCAGCGCGACCGCGAGCAATAAAGCGGCAGACAAACGCAGCAGCGCCAAGTAATGGCACCAGCGCGCCCCAACCCCGCGGAGACCGGTTCCTGGCTGCGCAGATCGTGGCAAACGCGGGGGCTCGTCAGCGCCATGCTGTGGCCGCTGTCGCTGGTGTACGGCGCTGTGGGGGCGATGCACCGGCAGCTGTATCGCTCTGGAATACGGTCGGTGACCCGCGTAGGTATTCCGGTGATCGTGGTTGGAAACGTCACCGCAGGTGGCGGCGGCAAGACGCCAACCGTCATGGAAATTACCACTCACCTGCGCGGGCGCGGGCTGCGGGTGGGCGTGGTCTCGCGCGGCTACGGGCGGCGCACTTCGGGTTGTGTAGAGGTGCAGCCCGACGACTCGTCCGACACCTGCGGGGACGAACCGTTACTACTTAGGCGCACCTTAGACATCCCGGTCTTTGTCCACGCCAACCGCGCCCACGCGGCGCAAACGCTGCTCGCGCGCCACCCGGACACCCAGGTCATTGTGTGTGACGATGGCCTGCAGCACTACGGGCTGTATCGCGACATCGAGGTATGCGTAATCGATGCGGAAGGTTTCGGAAATAAGCGGCTTTTGCCTGCAGGCCCGATGCGACAACATTGGCCGCCCGCGCTGGTGCATTCAGCGGGCCAGGATGCCACCCGAACCTTGCTGTTGCACACCGCAGGTGCAGCCTGGCCCGGGCGATTCAGCGCCCACCGCCGCCTGGCAACGCAACTGACAGACGCCAATGGACAGACGCGCGCCATGATCGCGCTGGCAGAAGGCAGCCAGCCCATCGTCGCGATTGCGGCCATCGCGAAACCGGAGGCATTTTTTGCCATGCTGCGGCTGCAGGGTCTGACGCTGGCGTACACCCTGGCGCTGCCCGACCACGACGACTTCAGCCAATTCGCCCGACATGCGTCCGCATTCCCCTTCGGGGCTGTGCTGATTTGCACCCAAAAAGATGCCGCCAAACTCTGGCCGCAGTGCCCGCAGGCGCTGGCTGCGGTTCTGGAGCAGCGCAGCGAGCCCGCATTCTTCCAAGCCCTGGATGCGCTGCTCCAAGCCAGGCCCGCCTGAAACTATCATCTAGCCCTATGGATACCAAACTACTTGAACTGCTGGTCTGCCCCGTGACCAAAGGCCCCCTTGAATATGACCGCGAAGCGCAAGAGCTGATCTCGCGCAGCGCCCGCCTGGCCTACCCGGTGAAGGACGGTATTCCGGTTTTGCTGGAGAGCGATGCCCGGCTTATGAGCGACGAGGAACTCGGACTTTGATCGAAGCCGTGCCGACGCGATTCACCGTGCTGATTCCGGCGCGGCTGGCGTCCACCCGGCTTCCCAACAAACCGCTGGCCGACATTGGCGGCTTACCCATGGTGGTGCGAGTGGCGCAGCGGGTACGCAGCGGCGTTCCCGCTGGTGTGCGCATCGTGGTGGCAGCCGACCACGCTGACATTCTGAGCGCATGTACAAGCCACGCGGTGGAAGCTGTTCTGACGCGCGTCGACCACGTCTCCGGCAGCGACCGCTTGGCGCAGGCCTGCGATCTGCTGCAGCTGAACGACGATGAGATCGTGGTCAACGTGCAAGGCGACGAGCCGTTAATTGATCCGGCCCTGGCGCTGTCGGTGGCCCATCTGCTGGAGCAGCATCCGCAAACCGCGATGGGGACTGCGGCGCATGCCCTGCACAGCATGGAAGACTTTCATAACCCCAACATCGTCAAGGTCGTCGTAGATGCGTCCGGGCATGCGATGTACTTCAGCCGCTCGCCGATTCCCTGCTGGCGCGATGGGTCGGTGGCGCAAGAGGCAGCGACGTTGCCCGCGCTGCGGCACATTGGTATCTACGCCTACCGGGCGGCATTTCTGCGGCACTTTCCACTGCTCAGCCCTGCACCCCACGAACAGGCCGAAGCGCTGGAGCAACTGCGCGCGCTGTGGCACGGCTACCGGATCGCGGTGCACATCAGCGATGCGGTTCCACAGGGCGGTGTGGACACGGCCCAGGACCTGGAACGGGTGCGGGCCCACTTTGCACAACACGGGATTTAACCGCTGCATCGGCTCCGGTGCACGCTGATGCCAGCGTAGGCTGCGTGCTATTCTCTAAACGACAGCGCCTTAGGGCTTGTTTCTACAAAAAAATGGAAGTTTCACGCACGGGCACGGGACAAGCCTGACGGGGAGCCGCAATGTTCTGAGGGTCACTATGAGACTAATTTTGCTGGGCGCACCGGGCGCGGGTAAGGGTACACAAGCCACCTTCATCTGCCAGAAATACGGTATTCCCCAAATTTCCACCGGCGACATGCTGCGTGCGGCGGTCAAAGCCGGCACGCCACTGGGCCTGCAGGCCAAGTCGGTGATGGACGCCGGCGGCCTGGTCAGCGACGCACTGATCATCGGCCTGGTGAAAGAGCGACTGACGCAACCCGACTGCGGCAAGGGCTTTCTGTTTGACGGCTTTCCCCGCACCATCCCGCAAGCCGACGCCATGAAAGCGGCCGGCGTGGCACTGGATTACGTGATTGAAATCGATGTGCCCTTTGCCGCCATCGTGGAACGCATGAGCGGGCGGCGTTCGCACCCGGCATCCGGGCGCACCTACCACGTGCGCTTCAACCCGCCCAAGCAAGACGGCCTGGATGACATCACGGGCGAGGCACTGATTCAGCGCGAAGACGACCGCGAAGAAACCGTGAACAAGCGGCTCGAGGTCTACAGCGCCCAAACCCGGCCGCTGGTCGCCTACTACTCCGACTGGGCCGCCGCCGAGGCGGCCAAAGCCCCCAAATACCGGGCGGTCGACGGAACCGGTGAGGTGTCAGCCATCACGGCCAGGGTGCTGGCAGCGCTGGAGAGCTGAGTTTTTTTGATGGTGGGCTTGCAAAAACCTGTAAACTGGTTAAAAATACAGTAACTGTCCAAAACGACAGTTGTGGTTTTGTGTAGCACCCTCTATTGGAGTCGCCATGTCCGAGAGCCCCAAACTCACCGCCCGCCAGCAGCAGATTCTCACCTTGATCGAGCGCGCCATCGCCACCACCGGCGCGCCGCCCACCCGGGCCGAAATCGCCACCGAACTCGGCTTCAAGTCGGCCAACGCGGCCGAAGAACATTTGCAAGCGCTGGCGCGCAAGGGCGTGATCGAATTGGTCAGCGGCACGTCGCGGGGCATCCGCTCGCGCAACAAATCCAGCACCAGCGCCTGGCAGGGCCAGCAATATGCCCTGCA
>CANIRI010000022.1 GCA_947469815.1 Comamonadaceae bacterium
TATCTGGCGCTGCTGCTGGAGCGCCCCCGTGTCCACGCGCGGCTGCTGCGCCTGCTGGGTGCGGCGCGCTGGCCGGCGCGCTATCTGCTCAAGCACCCGGGCGTGATCGACGAGCTCGCCACCGTCAGCATGCTGGACGAACGCTTTGACGCAGCCGCTTTCACCCGCGAACTGGAAGACCGTTACACCCATCTGCGCGCCAGCGCTCAGGACGACGAGGAGTCGCTGCTCAACCTCTTGCGCCGCGCGCACCACGCCGAAGTCTTTCGCACGCTGGCGCGCGATCTGGAGGGCCGCATCAGCGTCGAACAAGTCGCCGATGACCTCAGCGCCCTGGCAGAAGCCGTGCTGGCGCTGGCGCTCAACTGGTGCTGGCGGCGGCTGAAGAACGCGCACCAAGGCGCGCCCGACATCGCTGTCATCGCCTACGGCAAGCTAGGCGGCAAAGAGCTGGGCTACGGCAGCGATCTGGACCTGGTTTTTGTGTACGACGATGTGGACGACAACGCAGGCGAGGTCTACGCCGGGCTGGTGCGCAAAGTCATCAACTGGCTCACCGTCAAAACCAGCGAAGGCGATCTGTACGAGATCGACACCGCCTTGCGGCCTAACGGCAACGCCGGCCTGCTGGTCAGCCGCTTTGCCGCCTACGCCGATTACCAGCAGCAGCGCGGCTCCAACACCGCATGGACCTGGGAACACCAGGCCATGACACGGGCGCGCTGCGTCCTGGGCAACACCGCCTTACAGGTACGCTTTGAGGCGGTACGCACCGGCGTCATCACCAGCCCGCGCGACCAGACCGCCCTGCGCGAAGAGATTCATTCCATGCGCGAGCGCGTGCGCGCCAGCCACAAAACCAAAGCGCAGATCTTTGATGTCAAGCACAGCCCCGGCGGCATGGTCGATATCGAATTCGCCGTGCAGTTTCTGGTGCTGGCCCACAGCCATGCCCACCCGGCGTTGCGCGCCAACAGCGGCAACATCGCCCTGCTACAGGCCGCGCAGGACGCCGGCCTTTTGACCGGCGAGATCGGCGCGAACGCCGCCCAGGCCTACCGTGCCCTGCGCCAGGTACAGCACAGCACACGCCTCAACGAAGAAGCTACGCATTGGGACTGGGAAGCCAGCAGTCAGGCCCGAACCGCCGGGTTGGCACTTTGGACGGCGGTGTTTGGCGTCCACGCCGCCTGATAGGGCCGCGGATCCAAGCGCCCAATTGTGTAATTCCGCGATGCTCACCCCCGCCACCTGCCGCGTAGCCGATCTGGCTGCCATCACCCGCACCCCGACGCTGCTGTCGGATTACCCGCGCGCGGCATCTGTCGCGCTGGGCGTGCCGGTGTACGACTGCGCCGCGCTGCGGGAGCGCGCGGATGCCGATGGTGTTTTGGCGCGCGCGCTGCAAGCGGAATGGGTGCGGGTGTGGATGGACGGCCCGGGGGTGCTGGTGCTGCAGGGTGCGTATGCCGATGGCGCGCTGGTGGACGCGGTGAGCGCGGCGTTCATGCACATGATCGAAGCGCAGCGCGCGCACGGCGGCGGGGCCGACCACTTTGCCAAACCGGGGGCGAATGACCGGGTCTGGAACGCGCTGCAAAAGCTATGCGTCTTGGACCCGGCGCTGTTTGCGCGCTACTACAGCAATGAGATGGTGGCTTGGGCCTGCGCGGCCTGGCTGGGTCCGGGATACCAGGTGACCTCGCAGATCAACTGCGTTAACCCCGGCGGCGCAGCGCAGGTGGCGCACCGCGATTACCACCTGGGCTTTTTTGACGCGGCGGGCGCGGCCCGCTATCCGGAACACGTGCACCGGCTCTCGCCGGGGCTTACGCTGCAAGGCGCGGTGGCGCATGTGGACATGCCGGTGGAAAGCGGCCCGACGCTGTACCTGCCGCATTCGCAGAAGTACCTGCCGGGTTATCTGGTGTCGGGGCAAGCCGCGTTCCAGGAATTTTTTGATGCCCACCATGTGCAACTGCCGCTGCGCAAGGGCGACGCGGTTTTTTTCAACCCGGCATTGATGCATGCGGCCGGCCACAACCGCACACCGGATGTGCGCCGCCTGGCCAATTTGCTGCAGGTCTCATCGGCTTTCGGGCGCGCCATGGAATCCGTGGACCGCCAGGCCATGAGCGCCGCCGCCTACCCCGCGCTGCAGGCACTGCGTGCCAGCGGGCAACTGGATGGGCAGCAGATTGCATACGCCGTGGCCGCCTGCGCAGAGGGCTACGCATTCCCCACCAACCTGGACCGCGACCCGCCCGCCGGTGGCCTCGCACCGCCCAGCCAGCAGGCGCTGATGCTGTTAGCCTTGCAAGAGAACTGGCCAGTTGCCACATTCCACAGCGCCCTGCGCGCCCACGCCGAGAAACGTCTTGCATGAACACAAGCCCTGCCACACTCCACAACAAAGTCGCCGTGGTCACAGGCGGCACCCAAGGCCTTGGCGCGGCGATTGCGCTCTTGCTTGCGCAACGCGGCGCGGCCGGTGTGGTGATTTGCGGACGGCAGGTGGACAAAGGCCGCGCGCAGGCGCAGCAGATCACGCAGGCCAGCGGGGTGCGGGTGGTGTTCGCCCAGGCTGATTTGGAGAAGGTCGACGATTGCCGCACGGTGATCGCCACAGCCGATGCGGAGTTCGGCCGCGTGGACGTGCTGGTCAACGCCGCCGCCATCACCGATCGCGGCACGCTGCTGGACACCGACCCGGCGCTGTTTGACCGCATGATGGCGATCAATGTGCGGGCTCCGTTTTTTCTGATGCAAGAGGCCGTCAAGCTGATGCGGCGCGACCAGATTGCGGGCAGCATTGTCAATATCGGCTCGATGTCGGCGCTGGCCGGGCAGCCCTTTATTGCCGCTTATTGCACCTCCAAGGGTGCGCTGGCCACGCTCACGCGCAACAGCGCTTACGCCTTGCTGCGCAACCGCATCCGCGTCAACGGCCTGAACATCGGCTGGATGGCGTCCGAAGGCGAAGACCGCATCCAGCGCGAGTTCCATCATTCGGCCCCCGACTGGCTGGAGCAGGCCGCCGCCAAACAACCCTTCGGCCGCCTGGTCGACCCGCACGAGGTGGCCCGCGCCGTGGCGTTTTTGTGCAGCGACGAATCCGGCCTGATGACCGGCTCGGTCATCGAATACGACCAGTCGGTCTGGGGCGGCTACCACGGCTCGCCGCATCCGGACGCGCCGCTCTGAAACCAGCGTGACCGGCCAGCCACAAAAGGCGGCGACAATGCCCCGCGCTTTGTATGGCGCGCGTTTTTTTCTTTGACACACCCCACCACACACCATGACCTACCAAGCCCACCCGGACCGCTACGACGGCCGCATGCCCTACCGCCGCTGCGGCAGCAGCGGACTGCAACTCCCCGCCATCACCCTGGGCCTGTGGCACAACTTTGGCGATACCACGCCCATGCAAACCCAGCGCGAGATGCTGCGCACCGCCTTTGATCTCGGCATTAACCACTTTGACCTGGCCAACAACTACGGCCCGCCCTACGGCAGCGCCGAAATCAACTTTGGCGAACACATGCGGCGCGACTTCAAGCCCTACCGCGACGAGCTGATCATCTCCAGCAAAGCCGGTTGGGATATGTGGCCCGGCCCCTACGGCCAAGGCGGCGGTTCGCGTAAATATGTGCTGGCCAGCTTGGACCAAAGCCTGCAGCGCATGGGCCTGGACTATGTGGACATCTTTTACAGCCACCGCTTCGACCCCGACACTCCCTTGGAAGAAACCATGGGCGCGCTCGCCACCGCAGTGCAAAAAGGCAAGGCGCTGTATGTGGGCATCAGCAGCTACTCAGCAGGCAAGACCCGCGAAGCCACGGCGATTTTGAAAAGCATGGGCATCAAAGCGCTGATCCACCAACCGTCGTACAGCCTGCTCAACCGCTGGATTGAGGACGAGCTGCTCGACACCCTGGCCGACACCGGTACCGGATGCATCGCCTTCAGCTGCCTGGCCCAAGGGCTGCTGACGGATAAGTATCTGAACGGCGTGCCGGCAGACGCCCGCATCAACCGACCCGGTGGCGGCTCGTTCACTGCCGACCATTTGACCGAGCAGAACCTGCGCCACGTGCGCGCACTCAACGAGATCGCCCAAGCGCGCGGCCAAAGCCTGGCGCAAATGGCCACCGCTTGGGTGCTGCGCGACCCGCGCGTGACAACCGCGCTGATCGGAGCCAGCAAAGCATCGCAGGTGACCGAGTTGGCCGGGGCCTTGAAAAAGCTGGACTTCTCCGCTGCAGAACTGGCAGCGATTGACCAGCACGCGGTGGACGGCGGCATCAACCTCTGGAAGCGCCCCAGCACGGACCAGCGGCCTAACTGAGTCCATTCGGCGTAATAAGCGCCCACAAAAAAGGCCGGTCGCCCCGCAGGGTGACCGGCCTTTGCTTTACGCAGCAAGCGCGTAGCGCTTACTTGTATTGCGCAGCGTTGTCCTTGGTCACCATGACGGTGCCGGTGTCAACCCAGGCGTCAACTTTCTCGCCTTTTTTCAGCTTCATCAAAGCTTCGATGGCGAACTTGCCCATGTTGGACGGTGCCTGTGCCACGGATGCAGCCAGTTCGCCCGCCAGAATGGACTTGGCGGCATCCGGTGTGCCGTCAAAGCCAACCACCATCACGTTTTTGATCTTCTTGGCCGAGCGCAGTGCTTCCAGCGCGCCCATGGCCATGTTGTCGTTCGACGCAAAAATGCCCTTGATGTTGGGGTGCGCGGTCAGGATGTTCTCGGTCGCGGCCTGGCCCTTGGCGGTGTCCCAGTCACCCGGTTGCATCGCCACCACTTTGAGGCCGCAGGCGGTCAAGCCAGCCTTGGCGCCATCGGAGCGGAACTTGCCGGTGGATTGGGTGATGATGCCTTGCAAAATCGCCACTTCAGATCCTTTTGGTACGCCTTTGCAGATGTAGTCGGCGGCCATTTTGGCGCCCACTTCATTGTTGGTACCGATGAAGCTGATGCCTGCATTGGTGCCCTTGGTGTCCACAAAGACGACGGGGATGTTTTTCTTGCGTGCAGCTTCAACCACCGTGGCCAGGGCCGTGGGGTCGGTCGGCGCCAGCGCGATACCGGCCACGCCTTTGGCGATCTGGTCTTCAATCTGGGCGACCTGGGCTTGCACGTCGGACTCGGCGGGCGGGCTCATCACCAGCACTTTGACGTTATTGGCTTTGCCAGCATCTTCCGCGCCTTTTTGCACGGCGGCCCAGAACGGATTGCCCGAACCGGGACCTTTCATGTCCAGCAAATAGGTTTGCGCGCTGGCAAACGTGGAAAGCGACAAAGCACACACTGTCGCACTGACTAACACGGAAGTTTTCATAGACATTTTCATGGTTGGCTCCTTGTCTCCGTTATCACAAACATTACGCGGGAGATACACGTAAATCTTTAAGACCTGACCGATGCCCGACGCCGCACCACGTCGAAATACACGGCACCGACAATGATGAATCCGATCAGTATCTGCTGCCAGAAAACACTCACGTCCAGCAGGTTCAATCCGTTGCGCAGCAGGCCCATGATGATGACGCCTGCAATGCAGCCCATCACCGTGCCACGCCCGCCAAAAAAACTGGCTCCGCCGATGATGACTGCCGCAATCGCATCCAGCTCCGCACCCAAGCCCGCATTCGGAAAAGCCGAGCCGGTGCGCCCAACCAGCAACAGACCGCCCAGACCGGCCAGGCCGCCGCAAATCGTGTAGACCAGAACCAGCACCCGGTCCACGTTGATACCGCTGACCCGCGCCGATTGCGGGTTACCGCCAATCGCGTAAATGTGCCGCCCCACCGGCGTGGCATTGAGCATGACCCACAGCGCCACGGTGCACACCAGCACCACCAGCAAGCTCACCGGCAGGCCCGCGCCGTCTTGGATAAACGACAAATCCAACTCGGCCTGCCCAAAGTAGCGCACCCGCGGGTCCACGCCCGAAATCGGCACGCCGCCGGAGACCAAATTGGTCGCCCCGCGCGCTATGTTGAGCATGCCCAAGGTCATGATGAAGGGGTGCGGCAGCCGCAGCACGGTCAGGCCGATGCCATTGAGCGCGCCGCACATCAAGCCCACGGTCGGGGCCACCAGAATCACGCCCCACCAGGGCACGCCCAACTGCGCCGCCACCGCCGAGCTGACCATGCCCAGTGCCAGGATAGAGCCCACCGACAAATCAATACCCGCCGTGATGATCACCAAAAACATGCCCAGCGCCAGCAGGGCGGCCGTGGCGTTTTGTTTCAGGATGTTGGTCAGGTTAAGCAGCGAGAAGAAAGTCTCCGACAGAAAGCTCAAGGCCACCATCATCACCAGGACCACCAGCCAAATGCCGTAACGCTCCAGAAAGCGGGACAGGGCCATGCGCGATTCGGTCATGGTGCCACGCTGTCGTGCGCCAGCCCTGTGGTGTTGCCTTTGGTACCCATGATCCAGCCGATCACCTCGTTGCGGGTGGTGTTGGCGATCAGCGACTCGGCAAAGTTGGTGCCCTGGTACAGCGCCATGACGCGGTCGCAGGCGTAAAAAATATCGTCCATGCGGTGCGAGATGATGATGACCGAGACCCCGTGTTCTTTGAGCGTGTGGATCAGGTCCAGCACCTTGCCCACTTCTTTGATCGCCAGCGCGGCGGTCGGCTCGTCCATGATGACCAGCTTGGCGTCAAAGGCGGTAGCGCGGGCAATGGCCACGGCTTGGCGCTGGCCGCCAGAGAGGTCTTCCACGTTTTGGTCCACCGATTTGACGTGGATCTTGAGCCGGTTCAAATGCTCCTGCGCCTGCTCGCGCTGGGCTTTTTTGTTCAGCAGCTGCAGGCCCATCCAGGGCTTTTTGACCTCGCGCCCCAGAAAAATATTTTCATGGATGGACATATTGCCGGCCAGCGCAAAGTCCTGGTAGACCATCTCAATGCCGATGTTGCGCGATGCGCGCGGGCTCTCAAACCGCACCTCGCCGCCTTCAAATAGCAGCGCGCCTTCGCTGGGCGCGTACAGGCCGGAGAGCACTTTCATCAGCGTGGATTTGCCCGCGCCGTTGTCGCCCACCACGCCCAGCACCTCGCCCTTGGCAACCTGCAAGCTGACATCGCGCAGCGCCGTGATTGCACCGAAAAATTTGGACACGCTGCGCGCCTGCAAGATGGGCGCGGCTGTTGCGTGGGAGGGGGTCATAAACTGCGGGGGGTTCCGTTATGCTGTGCGGCGCTAGGCCCGGTTGCGTAGATCTGTCACCATCGAATTTTTGAAAGAAAAAGCCATGCTCAAAGGTGTCAACCCATTGCTCCACGCAGATTTGCTTGCCACCTTGTGCGCCATGGGCCACGGAGATGACTTGGTGATCGCAGATGCCAATTTTCCGTCCGAATCGGTCGCCCGCCACACCACCCTAGGGAAAGTACTTAGGCTGGATGGTGCGGACGTTCCGCAAGCGGTGCGCGCAATCCTCTCCGTCTTCCCGCTGGACAGCTTTGTGGACACGCCGGTCCAGCGCATGCAAGTGGTCGGCAATGCGACCGAACTGCCGGTCATCCAGCAGGAAGTGCAAGCAGCCATCGACCAGGCCGAGGGCCGCAACTGGCCCATGGGTTCGGTGGAGCGCATGGCGTTTTACGAGCAGGCCAAAAAATCGTATGCGGTGATTGCCACCAGCGAGCGGCGTTTTTACGGCTGCTTCATCCTCAAAAAAGGCGTAATCGCGCCCGATGCCTGACCCCTTAGGCCCCACTATGACCCCACCTGCCGCCATCCTCTTGGTTCCCGCGCCGCGCACAGTCGCCGACGTGTTCACCCCCGCCCAACTCGCGCGCCTGCGCGAACTCGGCGAGTTGCATGTCTACGACGACGCCCCGCCCACGCAGGCTGAATTTGAAGCCCTGGCCCCGCGCCTGGAAATCCTGATAGGCCAGCTCGACATGCCGCAGTCGCGCATCGAGATGGCCCCGCGCCTGCGCGCCATCTTCAATGTCGAGGGTAACTACTTCCCCAATGTGGACTACGCCTGCGCCATGGCACGCGGCGTACGCATCCTGAGCATCAGCCCGGTGTTTGCCGAACCCGTGGCCGAGGCTGCATTAGGGATGGCGATTGACCTGGCGCGCGGCATCAGCCGCTCGGACCGCTACTTCCGCCAGGGCACCGAGAAATACGGGCTGGAGGCCAACCGCGATGCCTACAGCCTGCGCCGCCAGAACGTGGGCTTTATCGGCTTTGGCGATCTGGGCCGCGCCATCGTGCCGCTGCTGGCCCCCTTTGCGCCGCAGATACGGGCCTTTGACCCTTGGCTGCCCGCCGAATTCATCGCCGCCCACGGCTGCACCGCAGCCTCGCTCGACGAAGTCTTGCGCGGCAGCAAAGTGGTGTTTGTGGTGGCCAGCGTCACCTCGCAAAACCAGGGCTTTTTGGGGCGCAGCGCGTTCGAGTCCATGCAGCCCGGCGCGTCGCTGCTGCTGCTCAGCCGCGCCGGGGTGGTGGACTTTGAGGCCATGCTCGACGTGGCCGCCACCGGCCACATCCGCGTGGCCACCGACGTCTTTCCGCAAGAGCCCCTGCCCGCAGACCACCGCGCGCGCAGCGGCGACAACCTGCTGCTCTCGCCGCACCAGGCTGGCGCGCTACATGACGCGCTGGCGCAGATTGGTGTGATCGTCACGGCCGATGCCGAACTCATTGCCCGCGGCCTGCCGCCCTGTATGTGCAAAGTGGCCCAGCCCGAGACCGTGGCCATGTTCCGCAGCAAGCCCGTCAATAAAAGCTAAACAAAAGCTAAAAGGCCAAGTCCATGCACGCAAGCCCGCGCAGCCTCAGCCAGGAGCGCTTCAAAGGCTGGCCCGCCTGGGTGCTGCGCCAAGGGCCGCTGACCCTGTGCGTGGTACCCGATGTGGGCGGGCGCTTGATGGGCATGGCCTATGGAGGTCAGGAGTTGTGCTTCACCCACCACGCGCTGGAAGGCAAAACTTTTGACGGCGACATACGCCAGTGGCCCGCCCTGTGCGGCGAATGGGGCTTTCCCTTGTGGGGCGGCGGCAAAACCTGGGTAGCCCCCGAGTCCGCCTGGCCCGCAGGCGCCCCCCACCGCGACCTGGACTCGCTGCCTTGGCAGGTGCTTGACACCTGGTGCGACGCGCAGGGCATGGGCATTGAAGTGCAGAGCCCGGTTTGCAGCGTAAGCGGCCTGCAACTCAGCCGCCGCCTGACGCTGCATGCGCACACCGAGGGCGGCGCGTCGCAATGGACGATCGACCACAGCCTGCGCAACACCGGCAGTACGCCCGTGCGCTGCGGTATGTGGGATGTGCTCATGCTCTTGCGTCCGGCGCGTGTGCGCGTGCCCTTGCCTACGCGCACCGCTGGACCCACCTTGGCCGCGCTGCCCGGCAAAAAACCGCTGGCCGACTTGCGCGCCCAGGGCACGCTGCAGGACAGCGCCACCGAAGCGGTTTTGCACTGCACGCACGGCGACGATTTCAAATGCGGCTTTGCCAGCGCGGACGGGTTGATGGAAGTCGACTTCGGCCCCGACGCGCCGCGCTACACCCGCCGCTCCGCAACCGACATGACCCTGCCCTACGCCCACGGGCTGCCGCTGGAAGTGTTCAACGCGCCGGTGCTGGATTACTTTGAGGTCGAGACGCACTCGCCGCTGCAGACGCTGGGTGCAGGGGAAGTGTTGCGGTTTGGGGTGGTGGAGACACTGGGCGGATAGCCAAGACAAGCTACCCCGCCCCCTCCACCAACTCCCGCGTATACGCCTCCCTCGGCCGGGTGAGCACCTCCTCCACACTGCCCGCCTCAATCACCGCGCCGTCTTTCATCACCAGCACGGTGTGGGCCATGGCGCGCACGACGGCGACGTCGTGGGTGATGAGCAGGTAGCTCAAACCCCGGCGGGCTTGCAGGTCTTGCAGGAGGTCGAGCACCTGTTTTTGGATGGACACATCGAGCGCGCTGGTTGGCTCGTCCAGCAGCAGCAGGCGCGGCTCAATCACCAAGGCGCGGGCAATGGCCAGGCGCTGGCGCTGGCCGCCGGAAAACTCATGGGGGTAGCGCGCCAACAGGCCGGGGAATTCGGCTTCGCGCAGACCGACTTCATCCAGGGCTTGGGTCACGCGGGCGCTGCGCTGGGCGGGGCTGAGTTCGGGGGCGTGCAGGCGCAGGCCTTCGCCCACGATCTCACCCACGCTCATGCGCGGCGACAGCGATGAGAACGGGTCCTGGAACACCACTTGCACCGCGCGGCGCAAGGGCAGGTCAATGGTCGGGCTGCCGCTCCAGGCCTGGCCCAATACGCGCAGCGTGCCGCCGTGCGGCAACAAGCCCAGCGCTGCCAAGGCCAGCGTGGATTTGCCCGAGCCGGACTCGCCCATCACCGCCAGCGTTTCGCCCTGGCGCAGCGACAGGTCCGCGCCCTTGACCGCCACAAATGTGCCCTTGCTCCACCAACCGCGCCATCCGGGTAGCGGCACCGGATAGCTCACGCGCAGAGCTTGCGCCTCCAACAACGTCGGCGCGTCGGGCTGCAAAGCGGGCACCTTGCGCACAGGAATGCTGCCCACCAGGCGGCGGGTGTAGCTGTGCTGCGGGTTGGCAAGCACCTCGGCTACAGCGCCTTGTTCGACCAGGTGGCCTTCTTCCATGACGGCTACGCGGTCGGCAAAGCGGCGCACGATGTTGAGGTCGTGCGTGATGAGCAGCACGGCCATGCCGTGGCGGGCTTGCAGGCTGTCGAGCAGGTCCAGAATCTGGCCGCGCAGGGCAACGTCCAGCGCGGTGGTGGGCTCGTCAGCCAGCAGCAGCTTGGGCGCGCAAGCCAGGGCCATGGCGATCATGGCGCGCTGGCGCTGACCGCCGCTGATCTGGTGCGGGTAAGCGGCGGCGCGGCGCGCGGGCTCGGTGATACCGGTATCCGCCAGCAGCTCCACGGCGCGGGCCCAGGCGGCGCTGCGAGCGAGGCCGGTTTTCCATTGCAGCACTTCGGAAATTTGCTCGCCCAAAGTGAACAGCGGGTTGAGCGCGGTCATGGGCTCCTGAAAAATCATGGCGATTTCGCTGCCCCGTACAGCCTCCATGTGCGGCTGCGACAGCGTCAGCAAATCGCGCCCGCCCCACAGAGCCTGGCCCGACACCCGCGCCCCGCGCGCCAGCCCCAGCAGCGCCAGGGCTGAAACGGTTTTGCCCGACCCCGACTCGCCCACCAAGGCGAGCTTCTCGCCGGGCGCAATATCCAGACTCAAGCCGTGTACCACCTCGCGCGCACCAAAGGACACGCGCAAGTCGCGCAAAGACAGCAGCGCACTCATGCGCCCGGCTCCCGGTTGATCTGGCGCGGATCCAGCGCGTCACGCAAGGCCTCGCCCATAAAGGTCAGCAGCAGCAGGGTGACGACCAGCACGCCGAAGGTGGAAAGCGAAATCCACCACGCGTCGATATTGCTTTTGCCCTGCGCGAGCAGCTCGCCCAGGCTGGGGGTTCCGGGCGGCACGCCCAGTCCCAAAAAGTCCAGGCTGGTGAGCGCCAGAATGGCCGCGCTCATGCGGAAAGGCAAAAAGGTGACAACCGGTGTCAGGCTGTTAGGCAGCACATGGCGCCAAATGATGTGTCCGTTGGAGAGGCCAAGCGCACGCGCGGCGCGCACGTAATCCAGCTGGCGGTTACGCAAAAACTCGGCGCGCACATAGTCCGACAAACCCATCCAGCCAAACAGGCTCAGCAACACCAGCAGCAGGCTCACGCTGGGCTCGAATAAAGCCGAGAAGATGATGAGCAAATACAGCTCGGGCATGGCGCTCCAGATCTCGATGAAGCGCTGCATGGCCAGATCGGTCTTACCGACAAAGTAACCCTGCACCGCGCCCGTGACCACGCCCAGGATCGTGCCGGAGATGGTGAGCGCCAGCGCAAACAAAATCGATACGCGAAAGCCATACAGCAGGCGCGCCAACAAATCGCGGCCCCGGTCGTCGGTGCCCAGCCAGTTGTCTGCCGACGGTGCCGCCGGGTTGGGCTGCTTGGCAAAGTAGTTGAGCGTGCTGTGGTGGTAGGCGTTGGGGGGGAAGACCGCCCAATTGCCGGGGCGGGCGAGTTGCTCACGGATGAAGGGGTCCAGAAAATCCGTGGGGCTGGCGAAGTCGCCACCGAAAGCCGTCTCGGGCGGGTTGTGGACGATGGGCACAAACCACTGGCCCTCGTAACGCACCAGCAAAGGCTTGTCATTAGAGACCAACTCGGCCACCAAACTTAACGCAAACAAGGCCACAAACAGCACCAGGCTGGCAAAGCCCAGTCGGTGCGCACGGAAGCGCCGCCAGGCGCGCCGGGAGGGCGACAAGGACACGGCAACAGAGACAGGCGGCGTGCTCATTCGACCCTCATTCGAATTTGACCCGTGGGTCCACCCACAGGTAGCACAGGTCGCTGATCAGTTTGGTGAAGAGGCCAATCAACGTGAACAAATACAGCGTGCCCAAAACCACCGGGTAATCGCGCCGCATCACGCTCTCGTAACTCAAGAGTCCCAACCCGTCGAGCGAAAACAAGGTTTCAATCAACAAAGAGCCGGTGAAAAACGCGCCCACAAAAGCCGCCGGAAAACCGGTAACCAGCGGAATGAGCGCATTGCGCAACACATGCTTCCACAACACACGGCCTTCGCTCAAGCCCTTGGCGCGCGCGGTCAGCACGTACTGTTTGCCAATCTCTTCAAGGAAGGCGTTCTTAGTCAAAATGGTGGTGACCGCAAACGCACCGAGCACGCTGGCCGTGACCGGCAAGGTGATGTGCCAGAGGTAGTCGGTGACCTTGGCACCCCAACTCAGCGTCTCCCAGTTGCCCGAGGTCAAACCGCGCAGCGGAAACCATTGCAACTGCCCGCCAAACACCACCAGCAGCGCCACGCCCAGCACAAAGCCGGGGATCGCATAACCTACCAGCACCAGCAGGCTGGTCCAGGTGTCAAAACGGGTGCCTGCGCGCACCGCCTTGGCGATACCCAGCGGCACTGAGACGAGGTAGCTCAGCAAAAACGTCCACAGCCCCAGGCTGATCGACACTGGCAACTTTTCGCGAATCAGTTCCCAGACGGTTTTGGGATAGAAAAAACTGCTGCCCAAATCGAAGCGGGCGAACTGGCCGAGCATTTGCATAAAGCGCTCGGGCGCGGGTTTGTCAAAACCGTAAAGCGTGCGGATTTCTTCGATGCGCTTGGCGTCCACGCCCTGGCGGCCCCGGTAGCCCGCGCCGCTGGCGGCAGCGCCCTCACCGCCGCTGTCGCGGCCCTGCAGTTGCGAGACCATTTGCTCCACCGGCCCGCCGGGCACGAACTGGATCACCGCAAAGGTGACCAGCAGCACACCGAACAGCGTGGGCACCATCAGCAGCAGGCGTTTGACGATGTAGCTCAGCATGCTCAAGGCTCCCCGCGCAAATTGGCCGGTGTGGCCCACCAGACGGACTGGATCCAGCTCTCGGGTTGGTAGTAACGCGGCGTCACGGCGGGCTGCTCAAAGCGCCCGGCGCGCCAGGCCACGCGGTGCACGCTGCCATACCAATGCGGCACCGCGTAGTGGCCATGGCGCAGCACACGGTCCAGCGTTTTCACAGCGGCCACCAACTGCGTACGGGTCTGGGCGCTGACGGCGCGGTCCAGCAGCGCGTCCACCGCCGGATCCTGGATGCCGACGATGTTGTTGGAGCCTTCCACGGTGGCGGCCTTGGAGCCGAAACGCTCCAGCAATTCGGTGCCCGGCGCTTCGCTGCCACGGATCCGGTTGCTGATGATCTCGAAGTCAAAAGCGTCCACGCGCTTTTGGAAAATCGTGGGATCCACCACCTTGTAGTTCACGGCAAAACCCAGCTTCTCCAGGTTTTTGGAATAGGGCGTGACCACGCGGCCCATGGTGCCGGAGTCGTCCAGGAACTGCAAGGTGAAGGCCTCACCCTTGGCGTTGCGCAACGCGCCGTCGCGGTAGGTCCAACCGGCTTGGGCTAGCAGGTCGCGCGCCTGGCGCAAATGGTCACGCAGGGTGTGGCCGGAGGCTGGGTCCAAACTGGTAGCGGGTGGTAGCGGCACGGGCTGGGTAAAGACATCTGGTGGCAGTTGCGCACGCAAAGGTTCGAGCAGCGCCATCTCGTCGGGCGCGGGCAGGTCTTTCGCCTCGAAGTCGCTGCCCACAAAGTAGCCCCGCACGCGGGTGTAGGCGTTGTAGAACAGCTGGCGGTTCATCCACTCGTAGTCCATGGCTAGCACGATGGCCTGGCGCACCCGCACGTCTTTGAATTTGGCCAGGCGCGTGTTGAACATAAAGCCCTGAAAGTCCCCCGCGTTGCCGTGCTGCAGCTCGCGCTTGATCAGGCGGCCGCTGTCAAAGGGTTTGCCCTTGTAGGCGCGCGCCCATTCGCGGGCGATGAAGGCCTGGATGTAGTCGAACTCGCCGGCCTTGAAGGCCTCGAGCTGGGCCGTGCTGTCCTGGTAGAGCCGGTAGGTGATGCGGTCGAAGTTGTACATGCCTTTGCGCACATTGATGTCTTGGGCCCAATAACGGACATCGCGTTGGTAATGAACATCTCGACCAAAGTCCACTGAACCGATGGTGTAAGGGCCAGA
>CANIRI010000023.1 GCA_947469815.1 Comamonadaceae bacterium
AAAGGCAAGGGCATCCGTTATTCGGATGAAAAAGTCACCATCAAAGAAACCAAGAAGAAATAAGGAGCCGGACCATGCTGACGAAAAAAGAGCAACGTCTGCGCCGTTCGCGCCAGACCCGTATCCGGATCGCATCGCAAGGCGTTGCACGCTTGACGGTCAACCGCACCAATTTGCACATTTACGCTTCGGTCATTTCTGGCGATGGCGGACGTGTGCTGGCCACCGCCTCGACCGCAGAAGCCGAAGTCCGTACCGCTTTGGGCGGCTCGGGCAAGGGTGGCAATGTGGCCGCTGCTCAGATGATCGGCAAGCGGCTGGCTGAGAAAGCCAAAGCAGCCGGAGTCGAAAAAGTGGCGTTTGACCGCTCTGGTTTCGCCTACCACGGCCGCGTCAAAGCGGTTGCGGAAGCGGCGCGTGAAGCAGGCTTGCAGTTCTAAGCAGATCGGAATACACAATGGCAAAAGTTCAAGCAAAAATGCAAGGCAAGACCGAAGGTCCTGAGGACGGTCTGCGCGAGAAGATGATTGCGATCAACCGCGTGACCAAAGTGGTCAAGGGCGGTCGTATTCTGGGTTTCGCCGCCCTGACCGTGGTCGGTGACGGCGATGGCCGCGTCGGCATGGGCAAAGGCAAGTCCAAAGAGGTGCCTGCTGCAGTGCAGAAAGCCATGGAAGAGGCCCGCCGCAATATGCTGAAGGTGTCTCTCAAGAACGGCACCCTGCACCACAAGGTCATGGGTCACCACGGCGCTGCCAGCGTCATGATGAGCCCGGCTCCCAAGGGAACCGGCATCATCGCCGGTGGACCGATGCGTGCGGTGTTTGAGGTGGTCGGTATCACCGACATCGTTGCTAAGAGCCACGGCTCCAGCAACCCCTACAACATGGTTCGCGCCACCTTGGACGCGCTGTCGGTTTCCACGACCCCCGCCGAAGTTGCCGCCAAACGCGGCAAGTCGGTTGAAGAACTGTTTGTTTGATCGAGGTCTGACATGACAACACCACAAACAACGCAAACCACCGTCAAGGTGCAGTTGGTACGCAGCCCCATTGGCTGCAAAGAATCGCATCGCGCAACGGTACGCGGCCTGGGCCTGCGCAAAATCGGCAGCGTCAGCGAGCTCGAAGATACGGCCGCTGTGCGCGGGATGATCAACAAGATCAGTTACCTGGTCAAACTTCTCTAAGGGCGTGATGATGGAACTCAACAGCATCCAACCTGCACCTGGTGCCAAGCACGCCAAGCGTCGCGTCGGTCGCGGCATCGGCTCGGGCCTCGGTAAGACGGCGGGCCGTGGTCACAAGGGTCAAAAGTCACGCGCCGGTGGTTACCACAAAGTCGGATTTGAGGGCGGTCAAATGCCCATGCACCGCCGTTTGCCCAAGCGCGGTTTCAAATCGCAGTCTTTGCAGTTCAACGCAGAAATCACGCTCAAGACCCTGGAGCAACTTGGTCTGGACAAAGTGGACATGCTCACATTGAAGCAGCACGGCCTGGTGAACGACATGACCAAGGTGGTGAAAGTCATCAAGACCGGTGCGATTACCCGTGCAGTGGCACTGAGTGGAATCGGCGCAACAGCCGGTGCCAAGGCAGCCATCGTCGCCGCCGGCGGCAGCGTTGAGTAATTAGCAGGGATTCGACCGTGGCAAGCAGCGCCCCTAACCGAGCCAGCGCGGACAAGTACGGCGATTTGCGCCGTCGCTTGGTCTTTTTGCTGCTCGCTTTGGTGGTGTACCGGGTGGGTGCGCACATTCCTGTGCCAGGCATCAACCCGGAGCAGCTGCAGCAGTTGTTCAAAGACCAGCAGGGCGGCATATTGAGTTTGTTCAATATGTTTTCCGGTGGCGCGCTGTCGCGATTCACTGTGTTCGCCCTGGGGATCATGCCCTACATATCTGCCTCCATCATCATCCAGCTGATGGGCTATGTCGTACCGACTTTTGAGCAGCTCAAAAAAGAGGGCGAATCGGGCCGCCGCAAGATCACACAGTACACGCGCTACGGAACCGTCGGATTGGCTTTGTTCCAGTCCTTGGGAATTGCCCTGGCTTTGGAGTCATCTTCCGGCCTGGTGATGAGCCCGGGCCTGGGCTTCCGTTTGACCACGGTTGTCACCCTGACCGCAGGAACCATGTTTTTGATGTGGCTGGGTGAGCAGATCACCGAGCGCGGCTTGGGCAACGGCATCTCGATTTTGATTTTCGGCGGTATCGCCGCAGGACTGCCAGGTTCGGTGGGCGGCTTGCTGGAACTGGTGCGGACCGGCGCGATGTCCATCATTGTGGCGCTGCTGATTGTGGTGGTGGTCGGATTCGTCACCTACTTCGTGGTTTTTGTGGAGCGCGGACAGCGCAAAATTCTGGTGAATTACGCCCGCCGCCAAGTCGGCAACAAGGTTTACGGTGGACAGTCCTCGCACCTGCCCTTGAAGTTGAATATGTCCGGCGTTATCCCGCCGATCTTTGCCAGCTCCATTATTTTGTTGCCGGCGACGGTGGCGAATTGGTTCAGTACCGGCTCGTCCATGACCTGGCTCAAAGACATCTCGGCGACCCTGAGCCCCGGGCAACCGATTTATGTGCTGATCTACGCCAGTGCGATTGTGTTTTTCTGCTTCTTCTACACGGCCCTGGTTTTCAACAGCAAGGAAACGGCTGAGAACTTGAAAAAGAGCGGTGCCTTCATTCCCGGCTACCGTCCCGGCGACCAGACCGCCCGCTACATCGACAAGATTTTGTTGCGCCTGACCTTGGCGGGCGCGGTCTATATCACCTTTGTCTGCTTGTTGCCCGAATTTTTGATTTTGAAGTACAACGTTCCGTTCTATTTTGGCGGTACGTCCTTGCTCATTATTGTGGTGGTCACCATGGACTTTATGGCGCAGGTACAGAACTACCTGATGTCGCAGCAGTATGAGTCCTTGTTGAAGAAGGCCAGTTTTAAATCATCCTGATGCCCTGGGGCACAGGTTCAATTGTTGTTCGTAGGAGCCTTGTATGAAAGTATCCGCATCGGTAAAGAAGATTTGCCGCAATTGCAAAATTATCCGGCGCAAGGGCGTGGTTCGCGTGATTTGTGCGGACGCCCGTCACAAGCAGCGCCAAGGCTGATTGCACAAGTTTTAGAGGAAGCATATGGCACGTATCGCAGGTATCAACATCCCGCCGAATCAGCACTCTGAGATCGGATTGACAGCGATTTTCGGAATCGGTCGCCCCCGCGCACGCAAAATTTGCGAAGCCTGCGGTATCGCCTATTCCAAGAAGATCAAAGATTTGAGCGACTCCGATCTCGAGAAATTGCGTGAGCAAATCGGACTTTTCACCATCGAGGGTGATCTGCGCCGCGAAACCACCATGAACATCAAGCGTTTGATGGACATTGGTTGCTACCGCGGTTTCCGCCATCGCCGCGGCCTGCCTATGCGTGGACAGCGTACACGCACCAATGCCCGGACCCGTAAAGGCCCGCGTAAATCTGCTGCATCCCTGAAGAAATAGATCGGACTGATATATGGCAAAAGCACCCGGAAATAGCGCTGCACAGCGCGTACGAAAAAAAGTCCGTAAAAACGTATCGGACGGCATCGCCCACGTGCATGCCTCGTTCAACAACACCATCATCACGATCACCGATCGCCAGGGCAACGCATTGGCCTGGGCTTCCTCGGGTGGCCAGGGCTTCAAGGGTTCGCGTAAGTCGACTCCCTTCGCTGCGCAGGTTGCTTCTGAAGTCGCCGGTCGCGCTGCTGTCGAGCAGGGCATCAAGAATCTGGATGTTGAAATCAAAGGCCCCGGCCCCGGCCGCGAGTCTTCGGTGCGCGCACTTGCTGCGCTGGGTATCCGCATCAACATGATTGCGGACGTAACCCCGGTTCCCCACAACGGCTGCCGCCCTCAAAAGCGCCGTCGTATTTAAAAACCGTCAGGCCCACCGCCAGGTGTTTCGGCATCTGGCTCCCGCCCTAATTGGGGGCGGCAGTTGACATACTAAGGAAGTTCAAGTGGCACGTTATTTAGGTCCTACATCCAAACTATCACGCCGTGAAGGCACTGATTTGTTCCTCAAGAGCGCCCGCCGCGCGATTGGGGACAAGGCGAAGTTTGATTCCAAACCCGGTCAGCACGGCCGCACCTCCGGTGCGCGTACCTCGGACTTCGGTATCCAGCTGCGCGAAAAGCAAAAAGTCAAACGCATGTACGGCGTTTTGGAGCGCCAGTTCCGCCGTTACTTCGCCGAGGCGGATCGCCGCCGTGGCAACACTGGCGCGAACCTGCTGTCTTTGCTCGAGTCGCGCCTGGATAACGTGGTGTACCGCATGGGTTTTGGTTCGACGCGCGCCGAGGCGCGCCAGATGGTGTCCCACAAAGCGATTACGGTGAATGGCAAGTCGGTGAACATTCCGTCTTACATGGTCAAGGCCGGCGATGTGTTGGCCGTGCGCGAAAAGTCCAAAAAGCAAAACCGGGTTGTCGAGGCTTTGCAGCTCGCGCAACAGGTTGGCTTTCCTTCTTGGGTTGATGTGAACACCGAAAAGGCGGAGGGCGTTTTCAAGAGCGTGCCTGACCGCGACCAGTTTGCCGTTGACGTCAACGAATCGCTGATTGTCGAGTTGTACTCACGCTGATAGCCAGCTGGAGTCTGAATTTGTCCCCCTGCTGCGGATTTCTGCAATTGGGGTGCTTCACCGGCCTTACCGATGTAACGAGTCGGGGGCATTGAGAGGAAGTTGGAATGCACAGTAATCTATTGAAACCCAAAACAATCAACGTTGAACAAGTCAGCGCCAACCGCGCGAAGGTGACTTTGGAGCCTTTTGAGCGCGGCTACGGCCACACCTTGGGTAACGCGCTGCGTCGCGTACTCTTGTCGTCTATGCCGGGTTACGCTGCCACCGAAGTGAACTTCGCGGGCGTTCTGCACGAGTATTCGTCGATCGAAGGCGTGCAAGAAGACGTGGTCAACATCTTGTTGAACCTCAAAGGCGTGGTGTTCAAGTTGCACAACCGTGACGAAGTGACGCTGAGCCTGCGCAAGGATAGCCAGGGCGTGGTTACCGCTGCCGATATGCAAACCCCCCACGATGTGGAAATTGTCAACCCGGACCATGTGATCGCGCATTTGTCCAAGGGCGGCAAGCTTGATATGCAGATCAAGGTCGAAAAGGGCCGTGGCTATGTCCCCGGTTCGGTGCGCCGCCACGCGGATGAGCCGAACAAATCGATTGGCCGCATCATTTTGGATGCATCGTTTTCCCCGGTCAAACGCGTCAGCTACACCGTCGAAAGCGCCCGCGTGGAGCAGCGCACCGACCTCGACAAACTGGTGGTGGACATTGAGACCAATGGTGCTTTGACGGCCGAAGACGCGGTGCGCGCCTCTGCCAAAATTTTGGTCGAGCAACTCGCGGTGTTTGCACAACTGGAAGGCGGCGAGCTCGACGCATTCACCAGTGCGCCAACCCGCAGCAATACCAACTTCGACCCCATTCTGTTGCGCCCGGTCGACGAGCTCGAGCTCACCGTGCGTTCTGCCAACTGCCTCAAGGCAGAGAACATTTACTACATCGGTGACCTCATCCAGCGCACCGAAAACGAGTTGCTTAAGACCCCTAATCTGGGTCGTAAGTCGCTCAACGAAATCAAGGAAGTCCTCGCTTCGCGCGGCCTGACCTTGGGTATGAAATTGGATGGCTGGCCACCTGCGGCTTTGGACAAGCGTTAATTTGTAACCCCAAAGTGGTGTTGCTCCGCAAGGGCGCGCCGCACCGGGCAGTACCTGATACGGCTGCCCGCTCACGATAAGCAAAGGAAGAAACCATGCGTCACGGACACGGACTGCGCAAGCTAAACCGAACCTCCTCCCACCGCCTCGCGATGCTGCGCAACATGATGAATTCACTCATCGCGCACGAAGCCATCAAAACCACGGTACCCAAAGCCAAAGAGCTGCGCCGCGTGGTAGAGCCCATGATCACCTTGGCCAAAGAAGCCACCGTGGCCAATCGCCGTTTGGCATTTGACCGCCTGCGCGACCGCGACAGCGTGAGCAAATTGTTTGACGTGTTGGGCCCGCGTTTCAAAGCGCGTCCAGGCGGCTACACCCGCATTTTGAAGATGGGTTTCCGCGTGGGCGACAACGCGCCCATGGCCTTGGTCGAGTTGGTCGAGCGCACCGATGACACGGCTGAAGCAGCTGTCGATGCGTCTTAAGTGAAGTAGAATCTCCCCCTTACCGCGCGATGGAGCAGCCTGGTAGCTCGTTGGGCTCATAACCCAAAGGTCGTAGGTTCAAATCCTACTCGCGCAACCAAACAGATGCGGTGTCCCGCATTACAAAACGCCAACCCCCGGGTTGGCGTTTTGCATGGAGCTTCGGCGTATGCCGCACCGGTCAGACTGCTTGATGGCCTAATCGGTCTAGAGTTTTGAAGCACAGCCAGATGCCGATGGCGCCGAAGCCGACCACGCCCAGGCCATAGCCCGCCATGATGCCCTGCGTGCCGCCCAGCGCCGCACCCACCCAGACAAAAGGCGCCACACCCAGCGTGGCGCGGCCCCAATTCAAGGCCGTGGAATAAAAGGCAAATCCCAGATTGTTGAAGGCCGCATTGGCGACAAACAGCGCACCGTTAAATGCAAAACTGCCCGCCACAAAGCGGCAGAAAAACACAATCACCTCCCGCGCTTCACCCTGCGCACCGAAGGCATCGGCGATCAGGTTGGCACCCAGCGCCAGCAAGAGCCAGACAATGGCAACGTAGACCAGCACCAGCGCCAGGCTTTGCCGCAGCGTCTGCCGCAAGCGGTCAAACCGGCCCGCGCCCAGGTTCTGGCCGACGATGGGTCCAATCGCGCCCGACAATGCAAACAAGACCACAAAGGCCACCGGAATCAGTCGCACCACCACTGACCACCCCGCCACAGCGCCATCGCCAAAGGGTGCAATCGCGTGCGTCACGAATGCGTTGCCCACCGGTGTGGCAATTTGGGTCAGAACCGCGGGCAGGCCGATGGCCATAAAAGCGGGCAGCGTCTCATGCAACACGGGCATGCTCGGTAGGCGCAGCAAATCGTGTTTTTTCAGCACCATCCACACGCCCAGTACGACCAGCGCGGACCGCGCGCACCATTGGGATAAGGCAGCGCCATCGAGTCCCAGTCCGAGTCCGAAGATGCACAGCGGATCGAGCATGGCGCTGGCCGCACCGCTGAACAGGGTGAGCGCCATTGCCCCGCGGGCGTCGCCGACGGAGCGCAGCAGCGCGCTGCAGCACATGCCCATGCCGATCAAGGGCGCTGTCGGCAGGACCTGGCGCGCGTAGCGCAGCGCCAAGGCGTGGGTGTCGCCCTGCGCGCCCAGAAGGGTCAGGCAGTCACCCAGCAAGGGCCATAGCACCAGCGCCACAGTGAACATACAGGTCAGCATCAGCACCACCGACGAGCCGGCCAATAAACGCGCCTGCGCGCGTTCTCCTGCGCCGAGCGCGCGCGAGGTCAGGGCCGAGCAGGCAATCGACAAGCCAATAGACAGCGAGCTCACAAAAAACAGCAGCGTGCCCGCGTAGCCAATCGCCGCCGTGAGCGCGGGCTGTCCCAACAAAGAGATGTAGAACAGGCTCACGATGTCCACGGCGAACATCGCTGCCAGCCCCACGGAGCTGGCGGCCGTCATGGTCAGCACATGGCGCAGGATGGAGCCGGTGACGAACTTGGGCAGTGGTGCCGTCATGCCAGCGACCAGTCATACCCTATGGTGAGAGGTGCATGGTCCGAGAAGCGCTGGTCTTTGTAGATGGCGTGGGTGCGCGCGCCGCTGGCCAGCGCCGGCGTGGCCAGGTGGTAGTCCAGCCGCCAGCCCACGTTCATGGCATAGGCCTGACCCCGGTTGCTCCACCAGGTGTAGGCGGCGTCGGTCGCCGTGGGTTCAAGTTGGCGGTACACATCGACCATTCCGGCCTCGGACAGCAGCTTGCTCATCCAGGCCCGCTCTTGCGGCAAAAAGCCGGAGTTGTTTTTGTTGCCCTTGAAGTTCTTCAGGTCGATCTCGTGGTGCGCGATATTAATGTCCCCGCAGAGCACGAACTCGCGCTGCCCTTTGAGCGCCTGCAGGTGCGGGTAGAAGCCGTCGAGAAAGCGGTATTTGGCTTCCTGCCGCTCCTCCCCCGACGAACCGCTGGGGAAATACGCGCTGATGATGGAACGCTTGCGCGCCGGTGTATCAAAACGCAACTCCAGGTAGCGGCCCTCCGCATCAAACTCCGGTGAGCCATAACCCACCAACACATCGCTGGGCGCATGGCGTGTGTACACCGCCACCCCCGAATAGCCTTTTTTCTCCGCAAAATGAAAGTAGCCCTGCAAGCCGGCCAGCGCCTCGAACTTACCCGCTACGTCCGGTGCCTGGGCTTTGACTTCCTGCACGCACAGCGCATCGGGCGCGTGCGTTTCCAGCCAGGCCTCCAGGCCCTTGCTGGTGGCCGAGCGTATGCCGTTGAGGTTGAGGCTGGTGAGGGTGAACACGGGTGTCTCCAAAAATGAACGACCCGCTGCGGAGTCAAGAGCCGAAAGATACAGGAAGCCGTTGGCCGACCATGGTCAATACAATGCCGCAGACTTTATTTATTTCACCGCTTGGGCATTTGCCCGCGCATCAGATCCCTCTATGGCACCCCATCCACCCGCTGCCCCACCCCAGTCTTCTGACCGCACGGCCCACGACTTTGTCGCGTTCGCGCTGCAAGCGGGTGTTTTGCGCTTTGGCGAATTCACGACCAAGGCCGGACGGCTAAGCCCTTATTTCTTCAACGCCGGTTTGTTTGACGATGGCGCGAAACTCGGGCGCTTGGCGCAGTTTTATGCGCAGGCGCTGCTGGCCAGTGGCATCGAATTCGACATGCTGTTTGGTCCTGCCTACAAGGGCATTCCCTTGGGTGCGGCGGTCGCGGTCGAGCTGGCGCGCCTGGGCCGCAACGTGCCCTTTGCCTACAACCGCAAAGAGGCTAAGGACCATGGCGAAGGCGGCTCGCTGGTCGGTGCGCCGCTCAAGGGCCGTGTGCTGATCGTGGACGACGTGATGAGCGCCGGCACTGCTGCGCGCGAGTCCATCGCCCTGATCCAAGCCGCAGGCGCTACACCACATGCGGTGGCCATTGCGCTGGACCGCCAGGAAATGGCCACCGAAAAACAGCCCGATGGATCCACCCGTGATGTACCCTACAGCGCGGTGCAATACGTGCGCCAGACGCTGGGCCTGCATGTGTGCGCCATTGCGACGCTGGATGATTTGTTGGGTTATCTGCAGACACAAAGCGGTGATGCCATGGGTGCGCACCGGGCGCGGGTGCAGGCCTACAGGGATCGCTACGGTGTTTCTTGATTGCTTGCAGCGGGGATGCCGCTGGTCGGAAGCACTAGCCCAGTTTCTTTTTCAGTAAGTCGTTCACCTGCGCCGGATTGGCCTTGCCCTTGCTGGCCTTCATGATGGGGCCGACCAGGCCGTTCAAGGCTTTGGCGTTACCGGCCTTGTATTCTTCGACGTTCTTGGGATGGGCGGCGAGTACCTCGTCGATGATCTTCTCCAGTTCATCGGAGTCGTTCATTTGTTTCAGGCCTTTGACTCGGATGAGGTCATCGATCACGGAAAGCGCGCCGGGATCAGAAATTAAATCGCCAGAAACATTCCACAAAGCATCAAACACATCTTTGGCAGCATTGTTGGAAATGGTGCTGTCATGAATGCGTGAAATCAACGCAGCCAGCCGCGTAGCGCTCACAGGCAACTGCTCCATACCGATGTCATCTGCATTCATGCGCCGCGATACCTCGCCCATGACCCAGTTACTGGCCAGTTTGTGTTGTCCGCAGTCCTTGGCCGTGTCTTCAAAATACCCCGCCATGGCTTTGCTCTGTGTCAGCGTCGCCGCGTCGTATTCCGGCAATCCATAGTCCCGCACAAAGCGCTCGGCCATCGCCCGGGGCAACTCGGTCATTTCGCTTCGTACACGCTCCACCCACTCGGGTGCAATCACCAGCGGCGGCAAATCCGGGTCGGGGAAGTAGCGGTAATCAGCGGCGTCTTCTTTGGTGCGCATGGCGCGGGTCTCGCCGGTGTCCGGGTTGAAGAGCACGGTGGCTTGTTGAATCGCATGCCCGTCTTCAATTTGCTCGATCTGCCAGCGCACCTCGTAGTCAATGGCCTGCTGCATGAACTTGAAGCTGTTGAGGTTCTTGATCTCGCGCCGCGTGCCCAGCGCCGCGCCGGGCTTGCGCACCGACACGTTGGCGTCGCAGCGGAATGAGCCCTCCTGCATATTCCCGTCGCACATGCCAATCCAGGTGACGATCTTGTGCAACTCTTTGGCGTAGGCCACCGCCTCTTCGCTGCTGCGCATGTCTGGCTCGGTCACGATTTCCAGCAAGGGCGTCCCTGCGCGGTTCAAATCGATACCCGATTGACCAATGAAGTCTTCATGCAGCGACTTGCCCGCGTCTTCTTCCAGATGCGCGCGCACCAGGCGGACGGTTTTGGGTTCACCGTCCAGAAAGAAAGACACCGCGCCGCCTTGTACGACTGGAATCTCGAACTGGCTGATCTGATAGCCCTTGGGCAGATCGGGGTAGAAGTAGTTTTTGCGGGCAAACACGCTGCGCGGTGCGATGTGCGAGCCCAGCGCCAGCCCGAGCTGGATGGCGCATTCGACTGCAGCGCGGTTCATTACTGGCAGCGTGCCGGGCAAAGCCAGATCCACCGCGCAGGCTTGCGTGTTGGGTTCGGCACCGAAGGCGGTGGACGCACGGCTGAAAATTTTGCTCTCGGTAGAAAGCTGGGCGTGCGTTTCGAAGCCGATAACGACCTCGTAGCCGTGGACGAGCTTGGCCGCGCTCATGCCAGTTTCTCCGGCTTCGCGGTGTGACATTCCGGGTGCGCTATTTGGAACTGGTGCGCCACGTTCAGCAAGCGCGCCTCATCCAGGTAGTTACCGATGAGTTGCATGCCAACAGGCATGTTGCCTTCGCCCAGACCCACCGGCAAACTCATGCAAGGTAACCCGGCCAGTGATGCGGGCAGGGTGAAGATGTCGGCCAGGTAATTGGCCACCGGGTCGTCGGCCTTTTCGCCCAGCTTCCAGGCGGTAGTCGGGGCCACCGGGCCGGCGATCACGTCGCACGCGGCGAAGGCGCGCTGGAAGTCATCGGCAATCATGCGGCGGATTTTTTGCGCTTGCAGGTAGTAGGCGTCGTAGTAACCGTGTGACAGCACATAAGCGCCGGTCATGATGCGGCGCTTGACCTCGGCACCAAAGCCCTCGCTGCGGGTCTTTTGGTACATGTCGAGCAAGTCGCCGTACTGTGCGGCGCGGTGGCCGAACTTGACGCCGTCAAAGCGGCTCAGGTTGGAGCTGGCTTCGGCGCAGGCGACGATGTAGTAGACGGGGATAGCCAAACCAGTGTTCCGAAGTTCAATTGGAATAACTTCTGCTCCTTCAACCTCTAGTCTATGAAGGGCATCTTTTATTGCATCGCGAACCTTGGGTGAGCACCCATCGACATCGCCAGCCGGAAGACCTTGCTCTATTGCGAGCCATGAACTCGGCACACCAACTTTGAGAGCACCCCCATCTTTTCCGGCTCGGGCCAGAGGACGCGACAAATCCCGAGAAAAATCTTCTGACGCCACATCCAGCGAGGTCGAATCCCGATCCACATCCGGCCCGCACATGGCGGACAGCAACAACGCGCAGTCCTCAGCGCTGCGCGCCATCGGCCCTGCCTGGTCCAGACTGGAGGCGAAGGCCACCATGCCGTAGCGCGACGCCCGACCGTAAGTGGGCTTGATGCCGGTGATGCCGCAAAACGCGGCGGGCTGGCGGATGGAGCCGCCGGTGTCGGTGCCCGTAGCGGCGGGGGTCAGGCGCGCAGCCACCGCTGCCGCGCTGCCGCCGGAAGAGCCGCCCGGAACATGGCTGGTCTGCCACGGGTTGCTGACCGCCCCAAACGCCGAGTTTTCGTTGCTAGAGCCCATGGCGAATTCGTCGCAGTTGAGTTTGCCCAAGCTCACCATGCCGGCCTCGCGCAGCTTGCGCACCGCCGTAGCGTCAAATGGCGAGCGGTAGCCGGTCAGGATTTTGGAGCCGGCCGTGGTGACAAAGTCTTTGGTCACAAACACATCTTTGTGCGCAATCGGCACGCCTTCCAGCGGCCCGGCCGTACCAGCGGCCAGTTTGGCGTCGGAGGCGCGCGCTTGGTCCAGCGTGACTTCGCTGTTGATATCCAAAAACGCGTTATGCGGGTTGCCGCCCAGCCGTGCCAGAAAACGGGTGGCGACTTCGACGGCGCTCACTTCTTTGTTTTTGAGCAAGGCGGCCAGTTCGGCCACGCCCAGGTGGTGTAAGTCGCGCATGGCTTACTCAATCACTTTGGGCACGAGGAACAGGCCGCGCTCAACGGCCGGGGCACTGCGCTGGTTGGCTTCTCGGTCGTTGGGTTCGCTGGCCAGATCGGGGCGCAAGCGCAGCGCCATCGGCCCACTGCCTTGCATCGCATCCACCGGGTGCGCCATAGGCTCCACGCCATCGGTGTTGACGCCCTTGATTTGCTCCACGATGCCGAAAAACGCGTTGATTTTGTCCAGCATCTGTTCGTGTTCGGCGGGGGCGAGCTCCAGGCGCGCCAGCTTGGCAATCCGGGAGATGTCGGCAGGGGTCAAGGACATGGGTCAAAAGCGATATGAGAGAGGGACAAAAGGGAGTTTGCGGGCCGCTAAACCATGCTGCTTTATAGGGCTTGGGGTATTATCCCGCCTTTAGCTGAGCCGCCCCGCAGGCCCGATTTGTATTCGGAAATGCGGCGCGTTTCCAGACGAAACGCCCCTTTTTATTCCAGAACAAGGGCTTTTTGCGCGCAATTGCTGGCAAAAGGCCGATAGGATTTTTCATGTTTGCTAGTTTTCGCCGTTATTTTTCCACCGATCTGGCGATCGATCTGGGCACTGCGAACACCCTGATTTTTGTGCGTGATAAGGGCATCGTGCTGGACGAGCCCTCGGTGGTGGCGATCCGCCACGAGGGCGGACCCCAAGGCAAAAAGTCGATCCAGGCCGTGGGCCGCGAAGCCAAGGCCATGCTGGGCAAGGTGCCCGGCAATATCGAAGCGATCCGCCCCATGAAAGACGGCGTGATCGCCGACTTCACCGTCACCGAGCAAATGCTCAAGCAGTTCATCAAGATGGTGCATCCGCGCGGCGTGTTCAAACCCAGCCCGCGCATCATCATTTGCGTGCCCTGCGGCTCCACCCAGGTCGAACGCCGGGCCATCCGCGAATCCGCGCTCGGCGCCGGTGCCAGCGACGTGTATTTGATCGAAGAGCCTATGGCAGCGGCTATTGGCGCCGGTTTGCCGGTGTCGGAAGCCAGCGGCTCCATGGTGGTCGACATTGGCGGCGGCACCACCGAGGTGGGCGTGATCTCGCTGGGCGGTATGGTTTACAAGGGCAGCGTGCGGGTGGGCGGCGATAAGTTTGATGAGGCCATCATCAACTACATCCGCCGCAATTACGGCATGCTGATTGGTGAGCCCACAGCCGAATCCATCAAGAAGCAAATTGGATCGGCCTTCCCCGGCTCCGAGGTGCGCGAGATGGAAGTGCGTGGGCGCAATCTGTCCGAAGGCGTCCCGCGCAGTTTCACCATCTCCAGCAATGAGATTCTGGAGGCCCTGACCGATCCGCTCAACAACATTGTCTCCGCCGTCAAAAATGCGCTGGAACAAACCCCACCCGAGCTGGGCGCCGACATTGCCGACCGCGGCATGATGCTCACCGGCGGCGGCGCGCTGCTGCGGGATCTGGACCGCCTGTTGGCGGAAGAGACCGGCCTGCCGGTCCTGGTGGCGGAAGACCCGCTGACCTGCGTGGTACGTGGTTGCGGGATAGCGTTGGAGCAAATGGAGCGCCTGGGCTCCATCTTCACCAACGAATAAGCGCCGGGTAGCGCCGCCATGGCATTCGGCGTTCTGGACCAGGACCCTCCGCCATTTTTCCGCCAAGGTGCCTCCGCTTTTTCCAAGCTGATTGTGTTCAGCGCGGCCGCCGTTTTTATGATGGTCGCCGACACCCGTTTTCAGATCTTGCAACCTGCGCGCGCCGTGCTCCAGGCGGTGCTATTTCCCATGCAGTGGCTGGCACAGCGTCCTGGTCTTATTGCCGGGGAGGCGGCGGATTTCATTGACAAAGTTCAGTCGGCCGACGTGGTGCATACCAGGCTGGTCGAGAAACTGCGGCAGCAATCGGCCCGCGCCTACCAGGTGGAACAGTTGGAGTTGGAAAACCGCCGTTTACGCGCATTACTGGAGCTGCGCCCGACTCTGGCGGTGTCCGGAACAGCGGCCCAGGTGCTATATGACGCGGCAGATCCCTACACCCGCAAGGTCGTG
>CANIRI010000024.1 GCA_947469815.1 Comamonadaceae bacterium
CGTGCGGCCCGGTCCGATTCAGGGCGGCATGGTGCATCCGTATTTGCAGGCGCGCGCCAACCCGCAGGCCGTTCAGTACGCCAGCCCGGCGCTAGAAGAAGTGCTCAAGCGCACGTTGGGTGTGCCCATTTTTCAAGAACAGGTCATGCAAATCGCCATGGTCGCAGCCAATTTCAGCGGTGGCGAGGCCGACAGCCTGCGCCGCTCCATGGCCGCATGGAAGCGCAAGGGCGGTGTGCACCATTTTTACGAGCGCCTGGTCGGCGCCATGGTGGCCAATGGCTACACGCAGGAATTCGCCGACGGCCTGTTCAAGCAGATCGAAGGCTTTGGCGAATACGGCTTTCCCGAGAGCCATGCGGCCAGTTTTGCGCTCTTGGTCTATGTGAGTTGCTGGCTCAAACACCACGAGCCCGCCTGCTTTCTGGCCGCCATGCTCAACAGCCAGCCCCTGGGCTTCTACGCCCCCAGCCAACTGGTGCAAGACGCCCGCCGCCACGGCGTGACCGTGCTGCCGGTGGACGTGTGCCACAGCGACTGGGAATGCACCTTAGAGAAATCGGGGTCCGATTCCGATTATTTCGATATGGCGCAGCCGCAACCCGCCGTTCGCCTGGGCTTGTGCATGGTCAGCGGCTTGCACGCTACGGTGGCCGGGCGCATCCAGGGAGCGCGCGCGCACCGCCCCTTTGAAAGCACCGTAGAACTGGCGCAACGCTGCGCACTCGACACCGGCGACCTCAAAGCCTTGGCCGCTGCCGACGCGCTGCACAGCCTGAGCGGTCACCGCCGCCAGCAAGTCTGGGACGCGGCTGCCCTGCACCCTGCCCCCGCGCTGTTAAACGGCGCGCCAGTACACGAGGACGCGCTGGCTTTCAGCCCCGCACATGAATCCGAAGAAGTGGTGTTGGACTACGCCGCCACGGGCCTGAGCTTGCGCAGCCATCCGGTTGCTTTTTTGCGTACCGAACTGACCGCCCGCAAGCTGTTGAGCGCGGCGCACATGCGCGACTTGCCGCACGGGCGCTTGGTGCGTACCTGCGGCATCGTCACCATGCGCCAGCAACCGCAAACCGCCAAAGGCGTGGTGTTTGTGACGCTGGAGGATGAGACCGGCAGCACCAACGTGATCGTCTGGAAAAGCCTGAAAGATAAACAACGTGCGGAACTGCTGCGCGCGCGCCTGCTGGCCGTGTACGGCATCTGGCAGCGCGACAGCGGCAGCGAGGTGTGCCACCTGGTCGCCAAACATTTGGTCGACATGACGCCCATGCTGGGAACATTGGCGGCGCAGAGCCGGGACTTCCGCTGATACGCCCGCTTACAAAAGCCCCTGCGATGCGCACCCGAGGATCGCCGGGAAGGTCGCCAGCCAGGCCCAGAAAAAACGGTTCAGCCCGAAAAACCAAAACACCAAAAAGTGAAAGACGACAGCAGTGGCGCAAAAAAACAAGGCCGTCAACGGCCCGACAAAAACCAGCGGAAAAGAGCACTCCCACACAATGAAAGCCCAGGCAGCAGCCCGCGCCAGCAGCGGCCGACTCAGGAGATGGCGGGCAGGCAAGGGGCCGTAAATCGCGCCATTCAGAAATACCACCAAAGCCTCGCCGTTGCGCCACTGCGGCTGCAGCAGCTTGACCCAACCCGACATGAAATACGAGGTCACGGTTTGCAGGCTGATGTACCACAGGCCCGCTCGCCAGCCCAGCTCCGGGTCGCCCGCCTGGGCCATGCACTGCGCAATCAGCATGCCGGTCAGCACGATCAGCGTCATGAAGTCACTGCCGCCATTGAACGCGCCGCGCCAACGCAAGAGCATCAGCACCTGGCTGATGAATAAAAACAGCACCAGCGCCAAACTGCTGCCCTGCACCACCAGGACCACCACGGCCACCACCCGCAGCAGCAGTTGCGCATGCAAGACCTGGGGGGCAAAAACCTGGTCCAACAGCGCACGCACATAGCGGTTGGGTACGTCGCGGCGCTGCAAGTGCCAGGGCCATAAACCGCTGGGGGCCATGGCGCGGTCCATGCGCAGGTGTTCCAGCGTCTGCAACAAGAAGCTCAAGCCGAACAGCAGCTCCAGGCCCCGGGCGGCTGCGCTCAAGGGCATGGCAAGACCGGCGAAGTCAGCATGGTTTGCGCATCCACGGTGTGCTGCGTAGCTTCCAGCTCCATACGCAATTCAAACTGGAAATGGCTGCAACCGGGGAACTGGGCCTGCATGCTGTGGGCGACCAGATTGCAGACCATGCCGTAGGTCACCAGACTGCCGGGATCACCGCCATCGGGCAGCGCGTTGATATCCGTGCCCAGGTGGTGCACCAGATTTTGCTGCGCCAGACCGAGATTGGTATCCGGGTTGTGAAACAAGTGCCACCAGTGGCGGGTGCGCCGGGGGTAGAGCAGGGTCCAGCTGCCCCAAGCGCGCGGCGCGCCGGGAACATGCGCCACCGTGCGCGCATACAGGCGCGGCGCGTATCCCACAGCATGGAAAAACTTCCAGTTGGGGAAAAATGCCCGAAGCAAAAACAACCAGGGCCCGCTGATGACAGGCGTCTTCCAGACCAGCGTGGCCAGCATCAGCACAAAGTACGCCAGAAACAGCCATTGCGCCATGCCGTCCATACCGCTGCCCTAAAACACCGCGTGGTCGCCACGCTGGGCGGCGGCCTTGCCACCCAGCACCTCGGCGTAATAGGCAAACAGGGTCTGGCTGCCGGTGGACGGTGTGGCCGCCGCGTCGTATTGGCCGGTCTGCGGGTTGAGCACCAGCATGGACTCCGTGGCGTAGTAGCGGCCAATGCGGGCCAGCTCGGCCTTGGCTTTCAGCGCGGGCAACAACACGCCTAAAGCAGACAGCACCGCGATGATCACGTCCAGCAAAGCCACAGGCACCTGCTTGAAGCGCGGCGGTGTACCCAGGAGCGCAAACAAATGCTCACCCTGCGCACGCGGCGTGATGGCCGGGCCGGGGCCGCCTATGGGCAGGATCCGGTTATGCCGTTCGGGGGTATTCAGGCAACCTGCGATGTAGTCGCCCAGATCGTCGTCGCTGATAGGCGTGCATGCGGTCAAGGTGCCGTCGCCGAAGAGCAAAAAGGGCTTGCCTTTGCGCACCCGCTCGATCTGGCCCGAGAGCGATTTGAAAAACGCCGTGGGCCGCACGATGGAATAGCGCATGCCGGAGTCGATCAGCGCCTGCTCGAAGGCCAACTTGGCGTTCTGGAAAGCCAGCAGGGGCTTTTGCACGCAAATCGCCGACAGCAGCACGAAATGTGTGGCACCGGCCTGCCTTGCGGCGTCCAGCGCATGCAGATGCGCCTGATGGTCGATGGCCCAAGCGTCTTTGGGCGCGCCGGTGCGCGATGCGAGGCAGGACACCACCGCGTCAAAGTGTTCGCCACACACCGCGTCGCGCAGCAGCGCCGCCGGATCGCCCACATCGGCCACCCGCAGTTGCGCGCCGGGCAACAGGGCTTGGCAATCAGCCAAAGATAAGGCGCCACCGACACCGGCCCGAGCGCGCACCACGCAGACCACCGTGTGGCCCAGGCGCTGCAGGGCCCGCACCGTGGCCTGGCCGATGGTTCCGGTGCCACCCAAGACCAGCACCCGCTGCGGCGGGATGGGTAAAGCGTCTATTTCGTTCATGGCAGTCGAGTGGCGTTCAGTTCGCCCGGGCCACCCAGAAAGTCGCGCCCTCGGAGCCGTAATGTTCAGCGTGCGGGGTATTGCGCGCCAGCCGGAAACCATCGCCGGCCTGGTAGGTGCGGCTGGTGTCTCCCAGCGTCAACACCAGACTGCCGCGCGCCACGTGCACGCGCAAGTCAAAGGGGTGGGTGTGGCTGTCGAGTCGCAGATCGGGAGCCCATTCACGGGTGATGATTTCATCAAAGCCTTCGTCCATGGCTTGGGCGGTAAAGTCTTCCAGGTTGGCGGGCTGCATGGGGGCTCCAGAACGGGGTCACCTATCCTACCAAGGCAAACTGGCGCGCCATGGTGTGCTGCAATCGGCCCTTCACATGAGAAACGGTATCCACGCATGAGCACCCATTCCCCTTCGCCCCTTGTCTTGATCACCGGAGCCAGCCGTGGCATCGGTGCAGCCACTGCGCTGCTGGCAGCCCGCCAGGGCTGGACCGTGGCCGTGAATTACGCCGGTAATGCCAACGCTGCGCAGAGCGTGGTGCAGCAGATCCAAGCCCAGGGCGGCAAGGCAGCAGCTTTTCAAGCCGATGTCGGCGACCCGGCGCAAATCGCGCGGCTTTTTGCGCAGGTGGACGCCGGCCTGGGCCGCATCACCGCGCTGGTGAACAACGCGGGCGTGGTCGACATGACCGCCCGGCTCGACGAGATGTCGTGGGAGCGCATGGAACGCATGATGCGCATCAACGTCCTGGGCAGTCTGGCCTGCGCCCGCGAGGCGGTGCTGCGCATGAGCACGCGCCACGGCGGCACAGGCGGCGTGATCGTCAATGTGGGCAGCGTGGCCGCGCGCCTGGGCTCGCCCGCGCAGTACCTGGATTACGCAGCCAGCAAAGGCGCCATCGACACTTTTACCCTGGGCCTGTCCAAAGAAGTGGCGGGCGAAGGCATACGCGTCAATTGCATACGGCCGGGGATTATTGATACCGACTTGCATGGCAGCGGCGGCCTGCCCAACCGGGCCCGCGATCTGGCGCCACAGGTGCCGATGCAGCGCCCGGGGACAGCCCACGAAGTGGCGCAATCCGTGGTGTGGCTGCTCAGCGACGCCGCGACTTACGTCACCGGGTCCATCATCGACGTGGCCGGCGGCCGCTAGTCAAGGAAAAGACCATGGCAGAAACCAAGTACTACTGGGAAGATTTGCAAGCAGGCCAAGTGCGTGATCTGGGCAGTGTGACGCCCACGCGCGAGGCCATCATTGCCTTTGCCACGCAATTCGACCCGCAGCCTTTTCACATGGACGACGCGGCGGCGAAGGCCTCGGTGTTCGGCGCGCTCTGTGCCAGCGGCTGGCATACCTGCTCCATGGCCATGCGGCTGATGGTGGACAACTTTCTGGTCGACAGCTCCAGCCTGGGTTCGCCGGGGCTGGAAAACATCCAATGGCACAAGCCGGTGTTTCCGGGGGACACACTGCGACTGCTGGTGCGTATCACCGACACCCGCCCCATGCGTTCGCGCCCGCACGTGGGCATGGTGCGCATCGTGTGGGAGGTGACCCGCCAGGGCGACGAGAAAGTCTTGTCTATGGAAGGTTGGGCCATGTTCGGGCGGCGCCACCCGGCTCCGCCCGAAGCCGCAGCGACCTGACAGGCCACCGCTATCATTCCGCAGCATCGCCTGGCAGCGACACCACATACCAACAGGGGAGTACCGCATGAGCCATACCAAGCACCTACGCCGCCGCGCCGTTCTCGCGGCCTTGGCTGCAAGCAGCAGCCTGGCGCTGCCGGCCTGGGCGCAGAGCAAAGCGCTATTGCGGATCTCCAGCCCGGCAGTACCCGACGACTGGCACGCCAGGATGTGGACGGTGTTCAAAGATGCCTTGGACAAAAGCGCGCCGGGCGAATTCGAGGTGCAAATCAACCTCAACGCCAGCCTGTTCAAGCAAGGCGCGGAGCCCGCCGCCATGGCACGTGGCAATTTGGAATTGACCACGGTATCGGCCGCTGACATTGCCAAAATTGTTCCCGAGTTCTCTATCTTCACCGCCGGTTACGTGGTGCGCGACGCAGCGCAGCAGCAGAAAATTTTCAATGGGCCGATTGGCACCGAGATGTTCAAGACCGTCGCCGAGAAGATGGATATCACCATCCTGTCCACCTGCTACTACGGCACCCGCCAGGTCAATCTGCGCGAAGTGCGCAACGTCAAAACACCGGCCGACCTCAAGGGCGTGAAACTGCGCATGCCCGGCTCCAAAGACTGGCTGTTTCTGGGTGAGGCGCTGGGTGCCACCGCTACTCCGCTGGCTTTTGGCGAGGTCTATCTGGGGCTCAAAGCTGGCACCATCGACGGGCAAGACAACCCGCTGCCCACGGTCAAGGCCGCCAAGTTTTACGAGGTGACCAAGCACATCGTGCTCACCAGCCATTTGGTCGACGGTTTGTTCATCGCCATCTCCAACAAAGCGCTTGCCGCCATGACTGCGGCACAGCGCCAGAAGGTACTGGCAGCAGCGCAAACAGCCGCCGCGTACAACAACGAAAACCGCGCCAAGGAAGAAGCGCAGTTGGTGGAATTTTTCAAGAAAGAAGGTCTGCAGGTCACAACGCCCGATCTGGACGCCTTCCACAATACCGTGCAAGCTGCCTACCAAAACGCCGACTACGCCAAGACCTGGCCGCGTGGGCTGCTGGAACGCATCAATGCCGTCAAATAACGCCCCCGCATGAGCGTCTGGTTGCGCCGTGCTGCCAACCTGGTGGGCGGGGCTCTGTTCGTGGCCCTGTTCGGCGTTTTTATCGTCCAGATCACGGCGCGCTTTGGTTTCAACAAGCCGCTGGCCTGGACCGATGAGGCAGCAGTCATTCTCTACGTGTGGGTGATTTTGTGGGCCACGGCGACCATGGTTCCGCAGCGCGAACATGTCGCGTTTGACCTGATCTGGAACAGCGTGGGCACGGGCGCACGCCGGGCCATGCAAATCACCGGGAACCTGCTGGTCGGCGCGCTGGCCTTGGTGGCCATGCCTGCGAGCTGGGACTATGTGCGCTTTATGGCGCGCGAGGGCACGCCGGTGCTGGGCGTTCCGCTGTTCTGGGTGTATCTGCCCTTTGTTTTCATGTTGTTGGCGTTGGTGCTGCGCTGCGGCTTCGCGGTACGGCAAGCCTTGCGCGTGCAGAGTCCGGATGCGGAGTTGCGCCTGTGAGCCTGGCGCTGGGCACGCTGCTAGGCGTGATGCTGGCCGGCTTGCTGCTGCGCATGCCGATTGGCTTTTCGATGCTGGCAAGCGGCGTGGCATACCTGCTGATGAAGGGCCAGGACCTGGGACTGGTGGCCGAGCAGGTTTGCAATGGGCTGTACAACAACTATGTGCTGCTGGCCGTGCCGCTGTTTGTGTTCGCAGCTAATCTGATGAATGCGGGCACGGTGAGCGAGCGGATTTTTGACTTCTGCCGCATCCTGGTGGGGCGCATGCGCGGCGGGCTGGCGCAAGTGGACATTCTGGTGAGCGTGGTGTTTTCCGGCATGAGCGGCAGCGCGATTGCCGACGCCGCCGGGCCCGGGCTGGTCACCATCCGGCAAATGCTGAAGAAACCCGAGTACACACCCGGTTTTGCCGGCGCGATTGTGGTGGCCAGCGCCACGCTGGGACCCATCATCCCGCCCAGCATTCCCATGGTGATTTACGCCTTGGTGTCCGGCGCGTCGGTGGGCGCGCTGTTCCTGGGCGGCGTGGTTCCCGGCCTGAGTATGGCGCTGCTGATGATGCTGGTAGTGCATGTGATCGCCACGCGCCGCAATATGCCGCGTGAAGACCCGATTCCGCTGCGCGAATGGCCCGCGATTTTTTACCGTGGCGCGCTACCCCTTTCCATGCCGCTTGTTTTGCTGGGTGGCATTTACAGCGGCGCGTTCACGCCTACCGAAGCGGCCGCCGTGGCGGCGCTGCATGCGCTGGTACTCGCTGGTGTGGTCTACCGCGCACTGAGTTGGCGTGCGCTGGGTGGCGTGATCTTGGAGTCCACCCGCAGCAGCGCGGTGATCACACTGATTCTGGCGGGGTCTTTTATCTTGAATTACGCCTTTACCAGCGAGGGTGTGCCGCAGGCCATGGCGCAATGGGTGGGCGGGATGCAACTAACGCAGCTGCAGTTTCTGTTGCTGGTCAATGTTTTGTTCCTCGCGCTAGGCTGCTTTCTGGATGTGTCGGTCTTGTTGCTGGTGTTTGTGCCCATGCTGCTGCCGGCGGCCAAACTGCTGGGGGTGGATCTGGTGCACTTCGGCGTGCTGGTGGTACTCAACATGATGATCGGCCTGATCCACCCGCCGTTTGGCATGCTGCTTTTCGTGACCAAGGCGCTGACCGGCATCCCGATTGGCGACATGATGCGCGAGGGGTGGCCCTTTTTGCTGATGCTGCTGGCCCTGCTGCTGGCCATCACCGTGTTTCCACAAATTGTGCTGTGGTTGCCGCACACGATGGGTTATGTGACCGGGTAACAGAAAAATGGCGGCCCTGAGTAGGCGCATGGATAATCGATCGACCCAGCCACTGCCTAATCCCCTTGATTCCGACTTTCCCGCCCCGCCGCCCATCCAGGATAGCCCTGTGCGTGGCGCAGGGCATGTTTTTTTTCCTTGCGCTGGTCGGTGCACAGGCGCAGGAAGTAGCACCCACATTTTTACAGGCGGACCGTATCAGCGGGCGCAGCGGAGCAGAGACGGTGATGGAGGGGGACGCCCTGCTGCGAAAGCCGGGTTTGGTGATCCAGGCGGATCAACTGGAATACGACCAGCTCAGCGACCGGGCCAAGGCGACTGGGAACGTGCGCATCCAACGCAACGGCGCACGCTATGAAGGGACCGCAGGCGAGGTGACGGTTGATGCCATGGAAGGATTCATGGACAACATGCGCTACGAGTTTGAGCAAAATGGCAGCCACGGCGAAGCCCTTCGCGCCGAGTTTGCGGACGAAACGCACAGCACCCTGTTTCAAACCACCTACACCACCTGCCGGCGTGATGCGGTTGCCGATTGGGCGCCCGCCTGGATCATCCGGGCTGGGCAACTTGATTTGGATAACGACGAAGACATCGCCATCGCGCAAAGCGCGTACCTGGAGTTCAAGAGCGTACCTATCCTGCCCATTCCTCCCTTGGGCTTCCCGCTTTCGGAAAAACGCAAGTCCGGATTTCTGCCCCCGACCTTGGGGCTGGACAACACCAACGGCCTCGAAGTGGTCACGCCGTATTACTGGAACATTGCGCCGAACCGCGACGCGACCATTTCTCCCACCTTGATGGCGTCCCGGGGGGTGAACTTGATGAGCGAATTCCGCTATCTCGAGCCGGACTATTTGGGCGTACTGAAAACAGCCATTTTGCCCAACGACTCGTTGCGCGGAGAAGACCGCTGGGGGTTGGCGTTCAAGCACCAAGCCAGGCTCGACACACAAGTGGGTGGCGTCGGCTGGGGGCTCAACATCAATCGGGTCAGTGACGACAATTATTGGCGGGACTTCAGTTCACTCGCTTATACCGGTCAAACCATCATGGGGCCTGCCGGTGCCATCGGAGCCGCCCAGTCCTTTTCTGCCGCAGGACAAACTGCAGATGCGTTTCGCGACCCCACGGCGGGCGCATTGCGTCTACTCCCTTCGCAGCTGAACGCAGGCTGGGGAAGCGGTTATTTTTCGTCCGGAGTCATGGTTCAGAAATGGCAAGTTTTGCAGGATGCAAACGCCTACATTGTGAAACCCTATGAGCGCTTGCCCCAGATCACCGGGCGCTATGCCAGGATCAACGACGGCGGCTGGGACTGGTCTATCGACGGTGATTTCACCCGGTTTTCCTCCTACGCGGAGCTGACGGGCCAACCCAACGCGGACCGCGGCGTGCTGTGGGGGCAAGTGAGTCGGCCCTGGCTCGCGCCGCAGGGCTACATCACGCCCAAAATGCAATTGCATACAGCTGCCTACCAATACGACGCCCTCACTTACTACGGTAACAGTGGCGGGGCCAGCACTGTCCCCACATTCAGCCTGGACAGCGGGCTGGTTTTCGAGCGGGAGTCCCTGTGGGGTAATCAGGCCATCGTCCAGACACTGGAGCCGAGGGCGTTTTATGTCTACACGCCCTACCACCAGCAATACCAATTGCCGAACTACGATACCGGTGCAAACGACTTTAACTTGACATCGATTTACATGGAAAACGCGTTTTCAGGACACGACAAAGTTTCTGATAACAATCTGCTGACGATGGGTCTGACCAGCCGCTTACTGGACCGTGAATCGGGAGCGCAGTTTGCCCGCTTCGGGTTTGCGCAGCGTGTGCGCTTTGAGGACCAGAATGTGGGTATCAACAGCAGCAGCAGCGCCGCTGTCGCAGGTATCAGCGATTTCCTGGTCGGCGGCGCGGTCAATATCAACGAGCGCTGGGTGTTTGACTCCTTGCTGCAGTACAACCCCCTGACCAATCAATCCGTACGCTCCACTGCGGGTGCGCGATACAGCCCAGGGCCCTACCGGGTTCTGAATTTGGCATACCGGCTCACACGGAACACCAGTGAGCAAGTCGACACCAGCGTTCAGTGGCCCCTGCGCGACGTCTGGCCGGGGCAGACCCAAGACGAGGGCCCAAGCACCGGGAGATACTACGGCCTGGCCCGCACCAACTACAGTCTGTACGACAACAGGATGGTCGACACACTGCTGGGCTTGGAATACGATGCAGGCTGCTGGCTCGGGCGCGTCGTGCTGCAACGCTCCCAGTTGAGCATCAATTCCGCCGTCCAAAGCGTGTTTTTTCAATTGGAGTTTGTCGGATTAAGCAAACTGGGCATCAGCCCGGAAAAAGCGCTCGCCAGCAGTATTCCGCGCTACCAGCCCCTGCGTGGAACGCCTTAAACGCCCAACCTTCTCGAAAATTACCATTGATTGATATGCGATTTCGCCACCTTATTTTTGCCACATGCTTCAGCCTCGCCGCGGCTGCGGCTTGGGCGCAAAGTGGCACCACGGAATCAGCAGTCACCGCAGATTACGTGGTCGCTCTGGTTAACTCAGAGCCGATCACCAACAGCGATCTGCGCATGCAAACACGCATCATTGAGCAACAACAGCGCGAACAGGGCCGCAGCGGCGTTAGCCCGGCTGCCTTGCGCGAAGCCGCCTTGGAGCGTCTGATCACCGAACGCATCCAATTACAAATGGCCGAACTCATGGGTATCCGCGCAGACGAGGCAGCCGTGGACCAGGCGGAGAAAACCGTTGCGGCGCAAAACCAGCTGACCGTCGCCAGCTTGCGGCAAAACCTGGAGAAAGAGGGCATGTCCACGGCCATTTTCAGACGCCAGTTGGGCGAACAAGTCGTACTCGGTCGTTTGCGCGAGCGCGAGATTGACGCGCGCGTGAAGGTCTCCGAGCCCGACGTGGACAGCGCGCTTGCTGCGCAAGAGGCCGCCAACGCGCAGCTCAGCAACCAGAGCATCAATATCGCGCAGTTGCTCATCGCGCTACCCGAAACCCCCAGCGCGTCGGAATTGGCAGCGGCACAGGCCAAGGCCCAGTCCGCGCTCAAGCGTATCCGCAATGGCGAAGCCTTTGAGGCCCTGGTGTCCGAACTATCCAACGGTGACCGCAAGAACGGCGGACAAATCGGGCTGCGCCGGGCCGACCGTTACCCTGACCTTTTTACTGCGGCGGTGCACGATCTTCCCGTGGGCGGTGTGAGCGAGCCGGTTCGATCCGGCGCCGGGCTGCACATCCTCAAGCTCATCGACCGACAGTCGGTGCGCAAGGCGGCGGCGCTCACCCAAACCCGTGCGCGCCACATCCTTCTGGTACTGACTCCAGAGCTCAGTGCGGCCCAAGCCCAGGAACGACTGCAAAAGGTCCGTGAGGCCATCGTCGCCCAACAGACCAGTTTTGAAGCCGCAGCACGCGACAACTCGCAGGACGGCAGCGCAGCGCAAGGCGGCGACCTGGGTTGGGCCACCCCCGGCATGTTCGTACCCGAGTTCGAGCAGGTGATGGACCGTCTGCGCGAGGGCGACATCAGCGCACCTATTCTGTCCCGCTTTGGTGTCCACCTGATCCAGGTCTTGGAACGGCGGCGGGTGGAGCTCTCCCTGGAGCAGCAGCGCGAGCAGGTGCGCAAGCAATTGCGCGCCCAAAAATTAGAGGAACGGTTCACCACCTGGCTCGCGGAATTGCGCGCCCGCGCCTTCATTGAAATACGCGAGCCCTAGGCCGTACCCAGCCCGTGAAGCACATTGCGCGCAAGCGCTTCGGTCAGAACTTTTTGCACGATGCGTCTGCGATTGCAGCCATTGTGGACGCCATCGCTCCAAAGCCTGGGGATGCGCTGGTGGAAATCGGCCCCGGATTAGGCGCTTTAACGCGGCCGCTGCGCGAGCGACTTGGACGCATGACGGTGGTGGAGATCGACCGGGATCTCGCCGCCCGGCTGCGAAACGACCCACAACTGCGGGTCATCGAGTCCGATGTGTTGCGTGTGGATTTCGCCCAACTGCACGCAGAAATGGCCGCATCCGGCGGTTTGCGCATCGTTGGCAACTTGCCCTACAACGTCTCAACACCCATTTTGTTCCACCTTCTGGCCTTCGCGCACTGCGTGCAAGACCAGCACTTCATGCTGCAAAAAGAGGTAGTGCAAAGGATAGTGGCCCCCGCCGACAGCTCGGAATTCAGCCGCCTGAGTGTGATGCTGCAATGGCGCTACGCCATGGAGAAAGTGCTTGAAGTCGGACCGGAGTGTTTTGACCCGGCCCCCAAGGTGAACAGTGCCGTGGTTCGCATGACGCCGCTCGCAGCGGTACCCCATGTGAACCCTGCCCGCCTATCGGAACTGGTTCAGGTCGCGTTCAGCCAACGCCGCAAGCTGATGCGCAACACCCTGGGGCCTTGGCTGGACAAAGAAGGGTTCTCCGGTGCCTTTGACCTGCAAAGGCGGGCGCAGGAGGTGGGAGTCGACGAGTACGTCGCGCTGGCGCGCCAGCTCGACGACACCCCTGGAATCAAGCCGCTCTGATCAAGCCGCTGTGAGCCAGTAGCTTGCGTTAAAGGGGCTGCTCATGCGCAAAGCCATGGGCGAGACGTCCAATAACTTGTCTGTGGGCATAGGCTCCGCCCCGTCCAGAAGTTGCGCGCGCGCTGACTCGCTGTTTGCCTGGTTCGCCCGTTCTGCTTGGCTGGTGTGTGCAGAACGGGCTACAGAAAAGAATAGAAGCACCTGAACGGTATCTTTCTATCTCCCCAGTAGTCCGCAGTGTCACGGAAAATATCGAGCAACTGTTCGCGGCCTTCTTTGTCAAATTTCGCATTCGCCGGAACCTGCTCCAACACCACCACAAACCCCGTCTGGGGCCCGGATTTGTATACCGTGTCGGTCATGCTGTCGTGCAGCGCGTCGAAGTTTTTCCCACCTGTCGTGGCCAACTTGAATTGCTGAACCAGCAAATCCAAGACATCCTGCTTAGTCAAAGCGCTGGAAAGCTTGGCATACAGGAAGTGGTGGCCAAGCTGCTCTGCCGCTGCCTGCAATTCAGTCACGCTGAAGGCCCTGATCGATTGAACGATATTGGGCCGTATATTTTTTAGAGGTAAGTCCATCCCCGTTCCGCTTTCTAACAATAAAAAAATCTGCCATGCAATTGGCGGGGCGCCTTATCTGTTCGAAACCCCGCCCGACAAGAACTGAAAATTGCCCGCTTTTGGGGCGCTTTTGAATCCGAAGTGACGAATTGTCTCCCGAATAGCGCCATTTGGCAAGCTATTCCTGCATGTGCCCCGCTTTGCGCTACGACATTCCAAGATGTTTTTGCGATTTTTCTGGTGCACGGTAAGCACTGGATTTCCCTTAGTTATTCGGGCGGACATTTCTTCGTAGCAACTAGTTTTTCGAATACCATCGCCGCCACAAGGTCATAGGCGCGCAGATCGCTTGGACTCA